>JAEWEI010000109.1 GCA_023389545.1 Actinomycetes bacterium
CTCCGGCTTCCAGCCCGCGCTCAGCGTGCACCAGGGCCGCGCCGGCGCCTCGGCGCTCACCGAGGCGAACGGGACGGGGGCCCTGGTGGGCCTGCTCGCCCCGCTCGCCCTGGGGTGATCCGTGGCGCTCGGGGTGGGCTGGCGCCCGTCGGTGGCGATCACCGCTGTCCTCGCCCTCGTGGTGGGCGGCGCCATGTCCCGCTTCACCCCGACGGGCGCGCTCGGGCGGCCGCGCCACGATCAGCGGGCCAACGAGGGCGCCGCGCGGGACGTCGTGGTCGCGCACCTGCCCGACGAGCCCCGTCGTCGCGGGTTCTCCCCCGCGTTCTGGTTGTTCTGGGTCGCGCTGGTGTGCGTGATCGGGGTGGAGAACGCCACCACCTTCTGGGCCTCCGACCTGCTCCGGGAGCAGACGGGCGCGAGTGCCGGCCTCGCCTCCGGCGCCGTTTCGGGCCTGATCGCGGGGATGGCCGCCTCCCGGTTCGCGGTGGGCCGGCTGGCGCTGCGGTTCTCGACAGTGAGCCTGCTGCTCGCGTCTTTCGCGGTGGCTGGCGCCGGCTGGCTGCTGTTCTGGACGGCGACGAGCCCTCCCGTCGGGCTCGCGGGCCTGATCCTCGCGGGCCTCGGGTACGGCGCCCACTACCCGCTGATGATCGCCTCGACGATGGCGGCCTCCGAGGGGCGGCCCGACATGGCCCAGTCCCGCTCGACGGTCGCCGCGGGCGCCGCCATCGCCGCGGCGCCGTTGCTGCTCGGCGCGCTCGCCGACCAGGTGGGGCCGCATCTGGCCTTCACGCTGGTGCCGGTGCTGCTCGCGGCGGCGGCGGGCGGCGTGGTGCTGGCCCGTCGATCGGCCCGCCGCACCCCCGGCATCGCACTGCTGTAGCCCTGTGCCGGCCGTGGCGGATCGGGTCTAGACCGCCGTGGTGGAGGTCGTGGTCTCCTGCGCGCGGATCTCGGCGGCCACCGTCTGCGGGGTGCTCACCGGGGGGTGGCGCACGTCGAGGTGCGGGCGGCTGCGCACCCGGTAGCGGACCTCGAGCCGCCAGTGCCGCTTGACCCACAGCGCCGCGCCGGACGCGACGAGCAGCGCGGTGATCGAGCCGATGCCGATGGACCACCGGGCGCCGAACTGCTCGGCCACCCAGCCGACGATGGGCGACCCGACGGGCGTGGCCCCCAGGAAGACGATCATGTACAGCGACATGACGCGGCCGCGCACCGCGGGGTCGGTGCTCATCTGGATGGTGGTGTTGGCCGCCGTCATCATCGTGAGCGACGCGAAGCCGACGGGGATGCAGGCGATCGCGTAGCTGGTGTAGGTGGGCATGAGCGCCATCGCGCCGCTCGCGATGCCGAAGGCGAACGCGGAGCCGATCACGAGCCGCACCCGCGGGCGCTCGCGTCGCGCGGCCATCAGAGCGCCAGCCAGGGAGCCGATGGCCAGCACCGAGCCGAGGATGCCGTACTCGCTGGCCCCGCGGCCGAACTCGGTGCGGGCCATCATCGCGCTGGTGAGCTGGAAGTTCAGGCCGAAGGTCGACACGACGCCCACCACGACCATGATCACCAGGATGTCGCTGCGCCGGCGCACGTAGGCGATGCCCTCGCGGATCTGCCCCTTGGCGCGCGCCACCGAGGGGAGCTTGTGCAGCTCGGACACGCGCATCTGGGTGAGGGCGAAGATCGTCGCGACGAACGTGACGCCGTTGATCATGAACACCCAGCCGGTGCCGACCCAGGCGATGAGCAGGCCGGCCAGACCGGGGCCCACGAGCCGCGCGGCGTTGAACGACGCGCTGTTGAGGCCCACCGCGTTGGACAGCCCGGCGGCGGGCACCATCTCGGCGACGAAGGTCTGCCGGACGGGGCCGTCGATCGCCGAGACGCAGCCGAGGCCCGCGGCGAACAGGTAGACGTGCCAGAGCTCGGCGTGGCCGCCCAGCACGAGCACGCCGAGGCCGAGCGCGAGCACCGCCTGCGCGGCCTGGGTGCCGATCAACAGCTTGCGGCGGTCCACCCGGTCCGCGAGCACGCCGGCCCAGGCGGACAGCAGGAGGGTGGGGGCGAACTGCAGCGCTGTGGTGACGCCGACGGCCACGCCGGAGTCGTCGCTGAGGACGGTGAGGACCAGCCAGTCCTGGGCGACGCGCTGCATCCAGGTGCCGATGTTGGCGACCAGGGCGCCGAAGAACCAGAGCCGGTAGTTGAAGTGCTTGAGCGAGGCGAACATCTGGCTCATTCGGCGACGAGCCTCCGCAGCAGGACTGTGGCCTCGGCCAGGGTGGCGCGCTCGGCGGGGGTGAAGGACGCGAGCCGCTTGGTGAGCCACTCGTCGCGGCGGCGGCGGGTCTCGCGGACCTCGGCCGAGCCCGCCTCGGTGAGGCTCACCACCACTTGGCGGCGGTCGGTGGGGTGCTCCCCCTTCTCGACGAGCCCGAGCTCGACGAGGGAGTTCACGGTGCGGGTCATGGACGGCGGCTGGACGTGCTGGCGCTCGGCGAGCAGGCCGGGCGCCATGGGGCCGTCCTGGTGGAGCCAGGCGAGCACGGAGAGCTGGGAGTCGGAGAGGTCCGCGGCGCCCCGTTCGGCCTTGACGCGGCGCGCGGTGCGGAACACCGCGACGCGCATGTCGCCGGCGAGCTCGTTCGGGCGGGTCTGCTTGGCGGTGACGGGGCTCGCGGTGGGGGCCGCGCCTGGGTTCGGCGCCGCCCGGCCGGGGAGGTCAGCGGCGGGAGCACAGGTCATGCCGTTACCTTAACTCATTACCTCAGGTAACGAAACCCGCGCACTCCGCCCCCTCGCGCCCGCTGGCCCCTACGCTGGCCAGATGTCCGAATCGCGCCGCCGTGCGGCCCTGCTCGTGGTGCTGGGCGCGTACCTCGCGCTCGTCGCGCGCATGACACTGCGCCCCGAGCCAGCCGAGCCCGAGACGTTCGACCTGGTGCGCCAGGTCATCGCCTGGCTCGCCGAGCGAGGCGCCCCCGTCACCTACGAGGGCGTGGAGGCGGTGTCGAACGTGCTCATGTTCGTGCCTTTCGGGGTGCTCGTCGGGCTGCTGCTGGACTGGCGGAGGCGGTGGACGCTGGTGGTCGGCGCGGCCTGCGCCACGTCCACCGGAATCGAGCTCGCCCAGCGCGCCTTCCTGCCGAGCCGGGTGCCCACCATCCAGGACGTCGTGCTCAACACCGGCGGCGCGGCCGTGGGCATCGCGCTGCTCGCCGGGGCGCACGCCGTGCGCGCAGCACGGGCCCGCAGACGCCGCGAGCCGGGCCCCTCCCCCCAAGGGGCGGACCCGGCTCGCGAGCAGGAGACGGAGGTCAGAGGCCGATGGCGTCCTTGATCGGACCCAAGGTGAAGTACGCGAGGAACAGCAGGCTCGCGACCCACATCAGCGGGTGGATCTGACGGATCTTGCCGACCGCGATCTTGATGATGACGAAGGCGATGAAGCCCGCGCCGATGCCGGCGGTGATCGAGTACGTGAACGGCATCATGGCCATCGTGAAGAACGACGGGATCGCGATCTCGTAGTTCTTCCAGTCGATCCCGGTGACCTGCATGACCATGAGGAACCCGACGACGACCAGCGCCGGCGCGGCGGCCTCGGACGGGACCATGTCGACGAGCGGGGCCAGGAAGGTCGCCAGCAGGAACGCGATACCCGTGACGACCGAGGCCAGGCCGGTGCGCGCGCCGTCGCCGACACCCGCGCTCGACTCCACGAAGCTCGTGTTGGAGGAGACGCCGGCGGCGCCACCCGCCACGGCCGCAACCGAGTCGACGATCAGGATCTGCTTGGTCTTCGGCGGGTTGCCGTCCTCGTCGAGCAGCCCGGCCTCGCCACCGACGGCAACCATCGTGCCCATCGTGTCGAAGAAGTCAGCGAGCAGGATCGAGAAGACGAGCAGGATGACCGCGACGACGCCGATCTTGCCGAAGGCGCCGAACAGCGAGAACTGCCCCAGCAGGCCGAAGTCGGGGACGCTGACGAACGAGTCCGGGATACCCGGGGCGTTCAGCTCCCAGCCGGTGGGGTTGGAGCCGTCCGCGTTCTGCGGGCCGATCTTCGCGATCGCCTCGACGATCACCGCCAGGATGGTCGAGCTGAGGATCGCGATGAGGATCGCGCCCTTGACCTTGCGCACCATCAGCACGATGGCGACGACCAGGCCGACGACGAAGACGAACACGGGCCAGCCGCTGAGCGACCCGCCGATGCCCAGCTCCAGCGGCGTGGAGACCGCGGGCCGCACGAAGCCCGCGTTGATCAGGCCGAGGAACGCGATGAACAGGCCGATGCCGACGCTGATGGCGGTCTTGAGCGCCGCGGGCACCGCCTTGAAAACGGCCTCACGGAAGCCGGTGAGCACGAGCGCGAGGATGATGAGGCCCTCGAGCACCACGATGCCCATGGCGTCTGCCCAGGTCATGTCGGGGAGCACGGCGATGGAGAACGCCACGACGGCGTTCAGCCCCAGGCCTGCGGCCAGGGCCAGCGGGAAGTTCGCCACCACGCCCATGAGGATCGTGAGCACGCCGGCGACGAGCGCCGTGGCAGCGGCGATCATCGCCAGGTTGGGCTCGTCGCCCCCGCCCAGGAACTGGCCGGTGCCGTCCTGGACGTAGCCGAGGATGATCGGGTTGAGGACGATGATGTAGCTCATCGTGAAGAACGTGACCAGGCCGCCGCGGATCTCCGCGCCGACGGTCGAGCCACGCTCGGTGATCTTGAAGAAGCGGTCGAGGGCGCCCTGCGGGGGTGACGCCTTCACGACATCGGGGGGAGTTGTCGCCATAGCGCGAATGGTCTCAGATGGAACTGGGGGGATCGTGCGCACGTCCATCGCCTGAACACTCCCCCGCTTGCGGGAGTCCCGCGCGTGTGCGATAAGCGCTCAGCCGAGGAAGACCTGGGCGCACAGCATGCCGCTCGGCCCGTTGACGCAGCCGATGCCGATCGACGTGTACGACGCCCGCATGATGTTCTCCCGATGGCCCGGCGACGCCATCCACCCGGCCGTCATCTCCGCAGGTGAGCGGTATCCCAGCGCGAGGTTCTCCCCGACGGTACGGCCGCCGCACGCGGACAGGATCGGGCCCAGCGGATCATGCTCGAAACGCCCTTCTGCGACGAGCAGGGCCGCGCGCTCGGCGGCCTGTGACGTTGCGCACTCCGAGGCCGCCAAGGCCGCGAGACCGGCGGCGGCACGCTGCTCGTTGGTCTGGGCGACGAGCGTCGCCGCGAACT
>JAEWEI010000128.1 GCA_023389545.1 Actinomycetes bacterium
CAGAAGGGGGAAGCACGTGACTCGACGACTGACGTTCCTGACAGCCATCCTCGGCTGTCTCGCCCTCCTGTTCGGATGGTCGATGGGCTTCGACGGCGCCGCCGCCGAACGCCTCCGCAAGGCCTCCGGCGCCGCCCCGTCCCACACGGCCGCCCCCACCGGCGGCGAGGGCGACGGCGCCGCCACTGACGACGCGTCGCCCGACGGGCCCGCAGCGCCCGCCGTGCAGGCCGACGCCTCCCCAGAGGCCGGCACTCTCCAGGGCGACGCCGCTGTCCAGGACGCGCAGGCGCAGGACGAGCAGTGGCGCGGCTACTGGGTGGACAGCTTCAACGAGGGCATCTCCACCCCTGACGAGGTGCGCCAGATGGTCGCCGACGCCCAGGCCGTGGGCGCCAACGCGCTCGTCGTGCAGGTGGCCCGCTGGTACGACTGCTTCTGCGACGACTCGACGCTCCCCCGCACGGACGCCGACCTCGACCCCGGGTACGACCCGCTCGAGGAGGTCGTGGACCAGGCCCACGCCGCGGGCCTGGAGGTGCACGCGTGGGTGAACTCCACCACCATGTGGAGCCGCAGCACCCCGCCCGAGTCCGCTGACCACGTGTACAACACGAACGGCTTCTCGGCCTCGGGCTCCGACCGGTGGCTGAACAAGCGCAACGACGGCGTCGAGAAGATCGGCACCATGTCGTACGTCGACCCCGCCAACCCGGCGGCCGTGGACTACCTCGTCGACGGCGTGGTCTCCATCGCGGAGAACTACGACATCGACGGCGTGAACCTCGACTACATCCGCTACCCGGACGACTCCGCGAACTCCAACGCGAACGACTGGGGCTACTCGGAGACGTCGCTGGCCCGCTTCGCCGCGGAGACCGGCCGCACCGACGTGCCCGCGCCGAACGACCAGCAGTTCAGCGACTGGCGGCGCGAGCAGGTCACCAACATGGTCCGCAAGGTCTACGTCGGCCTGTACGAGAACGACCCGAGCGACCGGCTCAGCGTGAACGCGGTGACCTACGGCGACGGGCCGAGCACAGTCGGCGCCTGGGAGTCCACGCAGCCGTACCTCGGCGTGCTGCAGGACTGGAAGGGCTGGCTGGACGAGGGCATCGTCGACACCGTCATGACGATGAACTACAAGAGCCACTCCAGCGCCAACTCGCTGCGCCGCTTCGACGAGTGGAACGCCGCGCTGCTGGAGTACCAGGCGGGCCGCCACGGGGTCGCCGGCCCGGGGCTGTACCTCAACGACGTGGCCGAGAACGTCGCCCAGGCGCAGCGCGTCGACGACCTGGGGCTGGGCTGGAACGGCTACAGCTACGCCAACACCACCGAGGCGGCAGCCGACTCGAGTGACGTGGCCGTGGACCGCGCCGAGCGCGCCGCGCTGACCAGCGCGCTGCGCTCCGGGGTGTTCGCGGACGACGTCGCAGTGCCCGAGATGACCTGGAAGACCAGCCCGTCCACGGGCATGGTGTCCGGGACCGTCGACCTGCAGGGCGGCGGGCCGGTGGACGTGGTGCTGCAGCCGGCCGACGGCTTGGGCGAGCAGGTCGTCACCCGCACCGACGCCACCGGCTGGTTCGGCGCCACGGGCCTGGAGCCCGGCGCGTACGAGGTGCGGGCGGGCGGCTCGGACACGACGGTCCGCGTCCAGGAGGGCGAGGTGGCCGAGGCGCAGCTCAGTGCCGCAGGCGACTGACGGCCTTGCGCGCCTCCTCCACCCACAGCACGGCTGACGCCACCGCCACCGCGACGAGCCACTGGCCCCCGGTCAGCGCGGTGGTGGTGAAGAAGCCCTGCAGCGCCGGCGTCTGCACGACCAGCACCTGCAGCACCACGATCGCCGCCAGCGCGAGCCACAGCGCGCGGTTGGTGAGCGTGGCGCGGGTGAAGACGCTGGCCTCGCGGCTGCGCACGTTCAGCAGGTTGAACACCTGGGAGAACACGAACGTGGTGAAGGCGAGGGTGCCCGCGGTGGTGGCGACATCGGCCTGAGGCTCGGGGCCGGGCGCCAGCTCCAGCACCGCGAGGGCGCCGATCGCCATCACGAGCGCGGACAGCGTGATGCGGAAGATGCGCGGCCCGGTGAGGATGCGTTCGCCCACCGCACGCGGTGGGCGGCGCATCACCCCCGGATCGGGCCGGTCCAGGCCCAGGGCCATGGCGGGCGGGCCGTCCATGATGATGTTCACCCACAGCACCTGCAGGGCCGTGAAGGGCGCCCCGCCCGCCAGCCCGATGGCCCCCGAGATGACGAAGATCAGCACGAAGCCCCACGACGTCGCGATCTGGAAGCGCACGAACTTCACGACGTTGTCGTAGATCCCGCGCCCCTCGCGCACCGCCGCGACGATGGTCGCGAAGTTGTCGTCCGTGAGGATCATCGACGCGGCGCCCTTGGAGACCTCGGTGCCGGTGATCCCCATCGCGATGCCGATGTCGGCCTGCTTGAGCGCGGGGGCGTCGTTCACACCATCCCCGGTCATGGCCACCACCGAGCCGTCGGCGCGCAGCCCGTCGACCAGGCGGATCTTGTGCTCGGGGCTCACCCGGGCGATGACGCCGAAGCCGCGGGCGCGCTCGGCGAGTTCGGCGTCGTCGAGGTCGTCGAGCACCGCCCCGGAGACCGCCTCCCCCTCGATGCCCAGGTCGCGGGCGATCGCCGAGGCGGTGCCGACGTGGTCGCCGGTGATCATGTGCACGCTGATCCCGGCCTCGCGGGCCTCCGCGATCGCTGCGCGCGCCTCGGGGCGCGGCGGGTCCACGATCCCGACGAGGGCCAGCAGCGTCAGCCCGTCGACATGGCGGGCGAGGTCCTCGACATCGAGCGAGCCCATGGCCTCGGGGTCGATCTCCGAGGCGGGCACGTCCCCTGCCGCGACGGCCATGCCGCGCAGCCCGCGGGAGCCGATCTGCTCGGTCAGCGCGGCGAGGCGCTCACGCTGCGCCTCGTCGAGCGGGACCTTCCCCGTCGGGGTGTCCAGCCACGCGCAGCGGGCCAGCAC
>JAEWEI010000201.1 GCA_023389545.1 Actinomycetes bacterium
AGGCGCATGAGCGCTCGCTCAACATCGACTTCCTGCTGGGGTACCTGACGCGGCTGCTGCCGCAGCGCCCGGACCTCAAGCTCATCATCACGTCGGCGACGATCGACTCGGAGCGGTTCGCGCGGCACTTCGCCGGCCCGCCGACGCCCGAGCACCCCGAGGGCGTGCCGGCGCCGGTCATCGAGGTCACGGGCCGCACGTACCCGGTGGAGGTCCGCTACCGCCCGCTCACGCCTGACCCCGAGCCGGAGCCCGAGGCGGGAGAGGGCGCGCCCAAGGGGCGTGGGAAGAAGCAGCGCGAGGTCGAGGACCGCGACCCGCTCACCGCCATCTGCGAGGCCTTCGACGAGCTCGCGGCCGAGGGCCCGGGCGACATCCTGGTGTTCTTCTCGGGTGAGCGGGAGATCCGCGACGCGGAGGAGGCGCTGCGCTCGCACCTGGGCGAGCGGGCCACCGACCTGCGCCGGCCCGACGCCGTGGAGATCCTGCCGTTGTACGGGCGGCTGTCGGCGGCCGAGCAGCATCGGGTGTTCCAGCCGCATGGCAACCGCCGCGTGGTGCTGGCCACGAACGTCGCCGAGACGTCGCTGACGGTGCCGGGCATCCGGTACGTGATCGACCCGGGCACCGCGCGCATCTCGCGGTACTCGAAGGCCACGAAGGTGCAGCGGCTGCCCATCGAGCCGATCTCGCAGGCGTCGGCGAACCAGCGCTCGGGCCGGTGCGGGCGCGTCGCCGACGGCATCGCGATCCGGCTGTACTCACACCAGGACTTCGAGTCGCGGCCGGAGTTCACCGAGCCGGAGATCCTGCGCACGTCGCTCGCCTCGGTGATCCTGCAGATGATCGCCGTGGGCGTCGCGACCACGCCCGACGACATCGCGAAGTTCCCGTTCGTGGACCCGCCGGACACGCGGGCTGTGCGCGACGGCACGCAGTTGCTCACCGAGCTCGGGGCGCTGGGCTCCGGCGACGAGGCGGGCACGGGGCTGACGAAGGTGGGCCGCGACCTGGCCCAGTTGCCGATGGACCCGCGCCTGGGCCGGATGATCGTCGAGGCGGGCCGCCGCGGGGTCGCCCGCGAGGTCATGATCATCGCCGCCGCCCTGTCCATTCAGGACCCGCGTGAGCGCCCGATGGAGCAGCGCGCCCAGGCCGATCAGCTGCATGCGCGCTTCGCCGACCCCACGTCGGACTTCCTCACGTACCTGAACCTGTGGCAGTACCTCAAGGAGCAGCAGCGCGAGCTGTCCGGCTCGGCGTTCCGTCGCCTGTGCAAGGCCGAGCACCTGAACTACCTGCGCATCCGCGAGTGGCAGGACGTGGTGACGCAGCTGCGCGAGCTGGCGAAGCCGCTGGGCATCGTGGTGAACCCGCCTCCGCAGCGCGCCACTGCCGCCCCGGCTGCCGCGGCATCGGGCAAGTCGGCCCCCGCCGGCCCTCGACGTCGCACCGCCCCCGGCGCGGCCCAGACGGTGCTCGACTCCGACACGGCCGACGGCCCCGGCACGCTGCGCCTCGACTGGGACGCCGACCGCATCCACCTGAGCCTGCTCGCGGGCCTGCTCAGCCAGATCGGCATGCAGGAGGCCACCGAGGTCACCCCGCCCGCCGCCCAGCGTGGCAAGAAGCCCGCCGGCCGCCCGGACCGCCGGGGCCGCAACGAGTACATCGGCGCGCGTGGCGCCCGGTTCGCCATCTTCCCGGGATCGGCCCTGGCCAAGCGCCCCCCGGCGTGGATCATGGCCGGCGAGCTCGTGGAGACGTCCCGGCTGTGGGCGCGTGACGCGGCGCGCATCCAGCCCGAGTGGGCCGAGGAGCTCGCGCAGCACCTGGTCAAGCGCGTGTACTCCGAGCCGTCGTGGTCCACCAAGCAGGGCGCGGCGATGGCGATGGAGCGCGTGCTGCTCTACGGCGTGCCGATCGTGGCGCAGCGCCGGGTGCTTTACGCCAAGCACGACCCGGAGCACGCCCGCGAGCTGTTCATCCGGCACGCCCTGGTCGAGGGCGAGTGGACCACCCACCACGAGTTCTTCCACGAGAACCGGCGCCTGCTCAAGGAGGCGGAGAGCCTCGAGGCCCGGGCCCGCCGCCGCGACCTGGTGGTGGACGACGAGGTCCTGTTCGCGTTCTACGACGAGCGGATCCCCGCCGACGTGGTCTCCGCCCGGCACTTCGACACGTGGTGGAAGACCGCCCGGCGCCGCGACCCCGATCTGTTGACGTTCACCCGCGAGCTGCTCGTCGCCGACGACGGCGCCGTGATCAGCGAGGCGGACTTCCCCGCGACATGGCCGCAGGGCGACCTGGCGCTGCCGCTGACCTACCAGTTCGAGCCGGGCACGGAGGCGGACGGCGTCACCGTCCACATCCCCCTGGTGCTGCTGGCCCGCGTGCGGCCCGACGGCTTCGGCTGGATGGTGCCCGGCCTGCGCGAGGAGCTGGTGACGGCCACGATCCGCGCCCTGCCGAAGCCGGTGCGTGTGCAGCTCGTGCCGGCGCCGGACGTCGCGCGCGGCGTCGTCGCATGGTTCGACGAGCACCTGGCGAGCTGGGAGGACACGGTCCGCGCCGCCGACCTGGCGCCGTCGTTCCACGAGGCGTTCGCCCAGGCGGTCCGCGCGCTGCGCGACGTCGAGGTGCCCGAGGACGCCTTCGACGACGAGCGGCTGCCCGCCCATCTGCGCATGACGTTCCGGGTGGAGGCGGAGCGCGGGCAGGTGGTCGAGGAGGGCAAGGACCTCATCGGGTTGCAGCGCCGGTTGGCGCACCGCACCCAGGACGCGGTGAGCAGCGCCGTGCGGACCGCGGTGCGCGATGCGATGCGCGAGGTGGGCGGCGCCGGGCGCAGGGGCGCGAAGGGCGCGGCGCCTGCTGACAGCGCGGTGTCCGAC
>JAEWEI010000142.1 GCA_023389545.1 Actinomycetes bacterium
GGCCGTGGGGCGACCAGATCCACCACGTCACCGACATCGAGGTGACGATGGTCGACGTCCACGGCGACAACGGGCTCGTCGGCACGGGCTTCAGCCACACGTCGGGCATGGGCGGCGCGACGATCGCGGCGCTGGTGGGGGAGATGATCCCCAACGTCGTGGGCCGCCCGCTGTCCCCGCAGGGGATCTGGCACTCGAACTACCGGTATGTGCACGACATCGGCGGCGCGGGCGTCACCACCCACGCGCTCTCGGCGATCGACATCGCGTGCTGGGACCTGCTCGGCAAGAGCCTGGGCGTGCCGCTGGTCGACCTCATCGGCCGAGTGCACGACAGGGTGCCGCTGTACGGCAGCGGCATCAACCTCAACCTCAGCGTCGAGGAGGTCGTCGAGCAGGTCGAGCGGTGGCAGGCCCTCGGCTACGCGGCCGGCAAGGTGAAGGTCGGCAAGCCGGACCTCGAGGAGGACGTCGAGCGGCTCACCAAGATCCGCGAGGCCGTCGGCGCGTACCCGATCGCCGTGGACGCGAACCAGGGCTGGAGCTACCCCGAGGCGCTGCGGGCCTTCAAGCGGTTCGAGCACCTGGACCTGCTCTGGATCGAGGAGCCGCTGCCCTCGGACGACATCACGGGCCACGCCCGGCTGCGGGAGCGCACGAGCACGCCGATCGGGCTGGGGGAGAACGTCTACAACCTGCCCCAGTTCACCGAGTACATCGAGCGCGGCGCCGTCGACTTCGTGCAGGCGGACCTGGGCCGGGTGGGCGGCATCACCGGCTACCTCGACATCGCGACGGTGGCGCGGGCCCACAACCTGCCGATGACCCCGCACTTCGTGCTCGAGCTGAGCGCGTCGCTGCTCGCGGCGGTGCCCAACATCTCCTACGCCGAGGTCACCGACGGCGGCCGGTGGGAGGAGCTCGGCATCGTCTCCGAGGCCGGCACGGAGCGTGACGGGTTCTACGTGCCGTCGGACCGCCCGGGCAACGGCCTGGTCTTCAACCGCGAGTACCTCGCGCGCCACGCGATCACCCTCTGACCTTCTGAACTCCCTCAACCCCCTCACTGAACAGGACGGACACACCATGACGTACGCCACCCAGGACCTCCGCGGCAAGGTCGCGATCATCACCGGCGCCTCCTCCGGCATCGGCGAGTCCCTCGCGCGGCTGCTCAGCGCGCAGGGCGTCAAGCTCGGCCTGCTGTCGCGCTCGGGCAAGGACTTGGGCCTGCCCGAGTCGATCACCGGCGCCGTGGACGTCTCCGACCGCGCCGCCGTCGCGGCCTTCGTCGAGCGGACCGTCGCGGAGTTCGGCGGCCTGGACATCGCCGTCGCGAACGCGGGCGTCGGCTCCTACGGCGAGTTCCTCGACGTCCCCGAGGAGCACGAGGACGAGATGATCGCGACCAACGTGCTCGGCACCATCCACCTCTACCGGGCGGCCGTGCCGCACCTGGTGGCCCGCGGCGGGGGCGACCTCATCACCGTGGCGAGCGAGGCCGGGCGGCGCGGGCTGCCGGGCGAGGCCGTGTACTCAGCGAGCAAGTTCGCCCAGATCGGCCTGACGCGCGCGCTCGACAACGAGCTGCGCGAGTCCGGCGTCCGTGCGTCCAACATCGCCCCCGGCGGGGTGTGGACGAACTTCGCGATCGACGACGAGCGGGGCCGGGTCGACGGCTCGGACCAGCTCAAGGGAATGATGCGGCCCGACGACGTGGCCGAGCTCATCAACTTCGTGCTGACCCGCCCGCGTCACTTCCGGATCCTCGAGACCGCCCTGCGCCCCGTCACCGAGGCCCAGTGGGGCTGATGTGCCCCGGCGTGCCGACCTCATCCCGACGCAGAAGTGCCGGTCTGATCACCACCCAGAAGAAGTGAGCACCATGACCACCCTGTCTTCCACGCAGCCGCTCCGCGGCGTCATCCCCCCGATCATCACGCCCCTGACCCCCACGGGGACGGTGGACGTCCCGTCGCTCGAACGCCTCGTGAACTTCGAGGTCGACGCCGGTGTGCACGCGATCTTCGCGCTCGGCACTGGCGGCGAGGGCCCGTACCTGACCGACGACCAGCAGCACACCGTGCTGCGGACCGTGACCGACACCGTCGCCGGGCGCATCCCGGTGCTCGCCGGCGTGAGCGACATCGGCACCGCCAAGGTGCTCGCCAACGTCGAGATCGCCACCCAGTACCCCGTCGACGCGCTCGTCTCCACCGCCGCGTTCTACGGCTCGGTGTCACGGATCGAGCTCGACGCGCACTTCCGGGCGATCGCCGCCGCCAGCGACCTGCCGCTGTACGCATACGACATCCCGCTGTTCACGGGCGTGAAGCTCCCCGCCGACCTCACCGTCGAGCTCGCCCACGACGGCGTGATCGCCGGCGTCAAGGACACCAGCGGGGAGGAGGACGGCTTCCGCTTCATCATCGAGAACACCCGGGACCTGCCCGGCTTCTCCGTCATCACCGGCTCCGACATCACCGGTGACGCGGCGATCCTGCAGGGCGCCCACGGCTTGATCGTCGGCGTCGCGAACATCGACCCGCACGGCTTCGTGGAGATGTACGACGCGGCGGTGCGCGGCGACTGGCAGGCCGCCCGCGTGGTGCAGGAGCGGCTGCACGCGCTGCGGCTCATCGCGAAGATCGCCGCCGGGCGCATCAGCGGGTTCAGCGCCACCATCGGGGCGTTCAAGGCGGCGCAGGCCTACCGCGGCATCATCGACCACGACCTGCTGCAGGCGCCCCTGCAGTCGCTCGACGACGCGGAGCGCGCTGCCGTGCACCGCGTGCTGGACGGGCAGGGCCTCGGGCGGATCTGAGCCCCGCCCCGGCCCTGCGCCCGCCAGGCCGGCCGACCGTGCTCCGGCACGGCCGGCCGGCCTGTGTGGCGTTCGCGCTGGTTCTTCGGGCTAGACGAGAGCCCCGTCGTGCGCGACGACGCGGCCGGCGTGGATCGTGG
>JAEWEI010000286.1 GCA_023389545.1 Actinomycetes bacterium
CGACCGCAGGAAGTGCGCGCCCGGGCGCCGTGGCGGCGTCCGGGACTTCTCGGCGGGCCAACGTCAGCTGACGACCGAGGTCAGCGCCTCACCCAGCTCCTGGGCCTCGGTCGCGTTCAACTCGACGACCAGCCGGCCACCGCCCTCAAGGGGAACTCGCATGACGATGCCACGACCCTCCTTGGTCACCTCGAGCGGGCCGTCACCTGTCCTCGGCTTCATCGCGGCCATGTGGCTCTCCTTCGCGTCGTTCCTGACCGACCGAACATCGTCGCGCGAGTGCCGAAGCACGCGCCGCTGCGAGCTGCGGGGCCGGATGTCCGGGATCATTCTAGGTCACCCGGCTCGGCGCACGGGCAGGTCAGCGACCCGAGTGTCCAGAACCGGTCACGGCGGCCACCCGGAGGGCGGCGTGAACGTCCACATCGAGTCGACCCACACCACCTGCAGCACCAGCATCAGCAGCACCACCGCGGCGAGCCAGAGGCGCCGGGCGAACGCCGGGCGGCGCACCACGCCCGCCGTGACGGCCCCTAGCGGGAAGGCCAGCAGCAGGAACCGGGCCAGGCTCGAGCCCGGCTCGATCGCCGCCGCCAAGTACAAGGGATACGCCGCCGACCACACGTGCAGCTCGTTGCCGAGCCGCCACGCCGCCGGGACCAGCAAGCACGCGGCGAGCAGCCCGAAGCCGCCGATCAGCACCCACGGCGCCGCGTCACCGAACCAGAACCGCGAGACGTACCCCCACGGCTCGAACGGCACGATCTCGCGGACCCCGCGCCAGGAGCCCTGCGTCAACAGGTAGCCGTCGGGCTCCCCGGTCACCCAGCCGCAGATCAGGGGCCATGCGACGCCCGAGATCGCCGCCGTCGCCCCGAGCACGCCCAAGCCGACCAGGTCCCGCACGCCCAGCGCGTCCTCGCCACGCCGCGAGGCCCGCCAGCGCACCAGCGCGTGCACCACGACGACAGCGGCCATCGGCAGCGCGACCGCGCGCGTGAATCCGAGCGCGAGCACCGCGACGGCGGCCCACGCGTAGCGGCGCTCCACGACCATCAGCAGGGTCGTGGCGACTAGCAGCACCGCGAGCGACTCGGTGTAGGCGATCTGCATGACCACCGCTGTGGGGAACACCGCGAACAGCGTGACGGCGGCCAGTGGAAGCCCGGGGCGCGCGGCCACCGCCCGGGGCGCGCCGCGCTCCACCAGCCTGCGGATCACCATCGCCGCGATCGCGCCGAGCGCCAGCGCGACGAGCGGGGCCACCATGAACCACTCGGCGCCGGTGATCCGCATGAGCCCGCGCACCAGGTACGGGAACAGCGGGAAGAACGCCCAGGGGTTCTGCTGGACCAGGCCGTCGGCTCCGCGCGGCAGCTCGGCGGGGTACCCCGTCTCCGCGATCTGCTGGTACCAGCCGGCATCCCACATCAGCCCGGTGAACTGCAAGTACGACGGGCTCTCGGGCGTCCAGTAGTTGGCGACCTGGCCCCGTGCTGCCACCAGGAGCACCACGGCCGAGAATGCGCGCGCGGCCAGGTAGAGGCCCAGCGCCTGCGCCCAGCCCGGCCAGCGGCGCGGATCGGCCAGGGCGCGGCGCGCTGGAACGGCGTCTTCGTCCTCCTCGGCTTGCTGACCGGGACTCTGTGCTGTCAGGTCTGCGCTCATCCAGCCTCTCCGCTCGTGCCCGACGGTCGACCGCTCATGCCAGCCCTCGCACGGCGTGCGCCGGCGCCAGATCGCCGCGGATGGCCGCGACCATGTCCAGCACGCGCCGGGTGGCCAGCACATCGTGGGCCCGAAACACCCTGGCGCCTAGCCATGCGGCCACAGCCGTCGCCGCGAGCGTCCCCTCGAGCCGCTCCTCGACCGGGAGCCCGAGCGTCTCCCCCACGAAGTCCTTGCGGGAGAACGCCATCAGAGTCGGGTAACCGAGGGCCACCACTGCCTCCGTGCGCCGGACCAGGTGCAACGAGTGCCAGGTGTTCTTGCCGAAGTCGTGCGTCGGGTCGACGAGCACCGAGGCGGGGTCGACGCCGACCGCGACAGCCCGGGCCGCCGCCGCCCGCAGGGTCGCGAGAACGTCCGCGGTCACGGCGTCCAGCGGGTCGTCGAGCTGCCCCGGGTCATGCTGCGGGGAGGTGTAGGCGACCCGCAACGGGTCGGTGCGCGGCGCCGCTCCCCCGGTGTGGGAGCAGACGACGCCCAGGCCGTGCTCGGCCGCCACCTCCACGAGCGCCGGGTCGTGCCCGGCCCAGGTATCGTTGATCAGGTCGGCGCCGGCCCGCGCGGCGGCCCGCGCGACGTCCGCACGCCACGTGTCGACGCTCACGAGGAGCTCCGGGTGCCGCGCGCGCACCCGCTCGACCAGGGGGATGACGCGCGCGGCCTCCTCGGCGGCGTCGACACGCGGTCCGCGCCCGGCGCGCACCCCGCCGAGGTCGACCAGGTCGGCGCCCTCCTCGACCGCGCGGTCCACAGCGGCGTCGGCGCCGGCGTCGTCGTCGAACCGGGCGGCGGCGTAGAACGAGTCGGGCGTGCGGTTGACCACCGCCATCACCAACGGGTGGCCTGGGCCGAACGTCCGTCCGCGCAGCCGCAGATCAGCCCCGGCGCCGGGCACGCCCGTCAGCGTCATGACACGGGGCTCTCAGCAGCCCCCCGCTCGGCGCGGGTCGCCTCCTCAACGGCCGCGAGCTCGGCGGCGCGCAGCTCCGCCCCCCGCTCGCAGACGATGCGGACGGCCTCGTCGGCGTCGTCCACCACGTTGATCAGGTCGAGGTCGGCCTCAGCGATCATCCCGCGCTTGAGGACCGGGCCGCGCAGCCACTCGAGCAGGCCGGACCAGTAGTCGACGCCGATCAGCACGATGGGGAACTCGGTGACCTTGTGCGTCTGCACCAGCGTGAGCGCCTCGAACAGCTCGTCGAATGTGCCGAAGCCGCCCGGCAGCACCACGAAGCCCTCGGCGTACTTCACGAACATCGTCTTGCGGGCGAAGAAGTAGCGGAAGTTGACCCCGAGGTCCACCCACTGGTTCATGCCCTGCTCGAACGGGAGCTCGATGCCGAGCCCCACGGACAGCCCGCCCGCCTCGCTGGCGCCCTTGTTCGCGGCCTCCATGATGCCCGGGCCGCCACCGGTGAT
>JAEWEI010000300.1 GCA_023389545.1 Actinomycetes bacterium
AGATCGCGGAGGAGGTGGTCCGCACCCTGGTCGGCTCGATCGGGCTCGTGCTGGCCATCCCCTTGACCACGGCCATCGCGGCGCTGGTGGTCAGCGCCTCACCCGTCGACGTCCCGGAGGACGGCATGCCCGGCAACGGGCGCCGGACCCGTCCGCGAGCCGTCGGCCACGGGCACAGCCACATCCACGGGCACGGCCACATCCACGGGCACTGAGCGACGCGCGCTGACCACCAGCGCCGCGATGGCCGTGGTCAAGGGGATGGCCAGCACGAGCCCGATCGAGCCGACCAGGGTGCGGACCACCTCCTCCGCGATCTCCCCGCTGGTCAGCGACGCGAGCAGCGGCCGGTCGGACATGCTCACCAACAGGATCAGCGGCAGCGACGCCCCGAGGTAGGCGAAGGCCACGGTGTACACGGTGGACGCGATGTGGTCGCGGCCGATGCGCATGCCCCGGCGGAACAACTCGACGCGGGACATCGTGGGCGCCCCGGCATGCAGCTCCCACACGGCCGACGCCTGCGTGATCGTCACGTCGTTGAGCACGCCCAGGCCGGCGAGGACGATGCCGCACAGCAGCACGTCGCGCAGCGTGACCATCGGGGCGTAGTGCTGGAGGTCCACCGCGTCCTGCCCGACCATGCCGGTGAGCTGCGCGGCGCCGGTGGCCCACGCGGCCAGCGCCGAGGTGGCGACGAGGCCGCCGAGCGTGCCCACCAGGGCCGTCGAGGTCCGCGCCGAGAAGCCGTGCGCCAGGTAGAGCAGCACGAACATGAGCCCGGTCGCCGTGACGAGCGCCACCGGCACGGCGGGGCGGCCCTGCAGCAGCGCCGGCAGTGTGAACATGCCGATGCCGGCCAGCGAGACGCCGAGCCCGGCGATGGCGGCGAGCCCTCGCCAGCGCGCCACGGCCACCACCAGCACCGCGAACACCGCGGCGAGCAGGGCCATCGGGGGCCCGCGCACGAAGTCCACGAAGACGTGCGTGATGGCTGGAATACCGTCTGCGGTGGAGCCGAGGAGCCGCATCACCACGAGCTGGTCGCCGGGCTCCACCTCCGGCAGGTGCTCCGGGGGCACGAGCACATGTGTCGTCTCGCCCTCGGCGGTGCGGGCCTCGACCTGGTCCTCGGCCGCGGCGTCGAGGTCCACCGCGAGGACGTCGACACGGCCATAGCTGGACCCGGGCGCGAGGGTGGTCAGGCTGGGCGACTCGGCGTCGGGCCAGAGCAGCCAGGCCCCGAGGAGCGTGGCGGCCAGGGCGGGCGCCAGCACCGCTGCCAGCACCGCGCGGACGCGGCCGTCGACGCGGACGTGGGCATGCGTGTGCGAATGGGCGCCCTGCGCGTACGACACCGGGCTACTCGCCGACGAGTCCGTCGACGGACTCCCGCAGCAAGTCCGCGTGGCCGTTGTGGCGCGAGTACTCCTCGACCATGTGGACCAGGATCCAGCGCAGGGTGGGCGTCCGGCCGTCAGCCCAGGCGCGTCGGGCGGGGGTGTCCAGGCCACCGCCGTCGGCCAACGCCAGTGCGACGAGCTCGCGGGACCTGTCCACCGCCCCCTGCCACAACACCAGGAGCTGGGCGGGGGTGTCGTGCGCGGCGGAATGCCACTCCCAGTCGGGGTCGGCGCCCCAGTCCACCTGGTCCCACGGCGGGCTGGGCTCGTGGCCGTGCAGGGACCGCGAGAACCAGTGGTCCTCGACGTAGGCCAGGTGCTTGAGCAGTCCGCCCAACGTCATCGACGAGGCGCCCGCCGTGGCCCGCAGCGCGTCCGCGTCGAGCCCCGAGCACTTCCAGGCGAGCGTGTCCCGGTGGAAGTCCAGGAAGCCCAGCAGCGTCGCCGTCTCATCGGCCGCCACCGGGGGCTCGACGCGTCCCTGCTCATCCACCTGTGCCATGCGCGCGAAACTACCCCAGCCGACACACGCGGGGGCGCGCCACGACGGCGCGCCCCCGCGTGGGCGTCAGGCTCCGACGAGGCGCGCGGCCAGGTACGGGGTGACCTGGTCGAGCGAGACCCGCTCCTGCGTCATGTCGTCGCGGTGGCGGATCGTCACGGCCTGGTCGTCGAGCGTGTCGAAGTCGACGGTGATGCAGAACGGCGTGCCGATCTCGTCCTGGCGGCGGTACCGGCGGCCGATGGCCCCGGCGTCGTCGAACTCGACGTTCCAGTTGCGGCGCAGCTCGGCCGCGAGGTCACGGGCCTTGGGCGACAGCGCCTCGTTGCGGCTGAGCGGCAGCACGGCGGCCTTGACCGGCGCCAGGCGCGGGTCGAGCTTGAGCACCGTGCGGGTGTCGACGCCGCCCTTGGTGTTGGGCGCCTCGTCCTCGGTGTACGCGGCGACGAGGAATGCCATCAGCGAGCGGGTCAGGCCGGCCGCGGGCTCGATCACGTACGGCACCCAACGCTCGTTCTTGGCCTGGTCGAAGTACGACAGGTCCTGGCCCGAGTGCTCGGTGTGGGTCTTGAGGTCGAAGTCGGTGCGGTTGGCGATGCCCTCGAGCTCGCCCCACTCGCTGCCCTGGAACCCGAAGCGGTACTCGATGTCCACGGTCCGCTTGGAGTAGTGCGAGAGCTTCTCCTGCGGGTGCTCGTACAGGCGCAGGTCGTCGCGCCGCAGGCCCAGGTCGACGTACCAGTCGGTGCGCGCGTCGATCCAGTACTGGTGCCACTGCT
>JAEWEI010000223.1 GCA_023389545.1 Actinomycetes bacterium
CGGCCATGCCGGACGCGGTCGCCACGGCGCCGATCCCGCCCTCGAGCGACGCGATGCGCTCCTCGAACGCCGCGACCGTCGGGTTGCCGATGCGCGAGTAGATGTTCCCGTACTTCTGCAGCGCGAACAGGTTCGCGGCGTCGTCCGTGTCCTGGAAGACGAAGGACGTCGTCTGGTAGATGGGGACGGCACGCGCGCCGGTAGTGGCGTCGGGGATCCCCCCTGCGTGCAGGGCCCGCGTGCGGAATCCCCAGCGTCGGTCGGTCATGCGACTTGCCTCCTTGGTCGATCTCACTCAAGCACGTGTGGTGGGCCGGCTCGCGAGCAGGTCGGCGATGTCGTCCACGGCCCAGGGGTTCTGCAGCGACGTCACGTCGCCCAGCGGATCCCCGTCGAGGAGCTGGGCGAGCAGGCGGCGCATGATCTTGCCCGAGCGGGTCTTGGGCAGGTCGGGGACGAGCAGCACGTCGCGGGGCTTGGTCACCGGGCCGATCGCCCGCCCCACGTGTGAGCGCAGCTCCTCGCGTAGCGCGGCGGTGGCGGCGTGCCAGGCGGCTGTGTCCAGCGAGCCGTCGGCCCGGCGCGCCGGCGCCTGCGTGGGGATGACGAACGCCGCGACGGCCTGGCCGGTCACCGCGTCCCGCACCCCGGCCACCCCGGCCTCGCCCACCGACGCGTGCGCCACCAGCGCGGACTCGATCTCGATGGTGGACAGCCGGTGGCCGGAGACGTTGACCACGTCGTCGATGCGGCCGAGCAGCCAGATGTCGCCGTCCGCGTCCCACGATGCGCCGTCACCCGCCAGGAAGTACCCCTGGCCGTCCACGCCACGCCCCGCGAACCGGCGCCAGTACGCGTCGAGGTAGCGCTGCTCGTCACCCCAGACCGTGCGCGCCATGCCGGGCCACGGCCTGTCGACCACCAGGTAGCCGCCCGAGCCGAACGGCACCGGCTCACCCTGCTCGTCGACCACCTTCGCGGAGATGCCCGGCAGCGGGCGTGTCGCCGAGCCCGGCTTGAGGGTCGTGGAGCCGGGCAGCGGCGCGATCATCGCCGCGCCCGTCTCGGACTGCCACCAGGTGTCGACGATGGGCGCGCGGCCACCGCCGACCTGCTCGTGGAACCACACCCACGCCTCGGGGTTGATGGCCTCGCCGACGGTCCCCAGCAGGCGGATGCTCGACAGGTCGTACGTGCCCGGCAGGCCGTCCGGGAACCACGTCATCAGCGTGCGCAGCAGGGTCGGGGCCGTGTAGTACGTCGTGACGCCGTAGCGCTCGATGACCTCGAGGTGGCGCTCGCGGTGCGGGGTGTCGGGCGTGCCCTCGTAGATGACCTGCGTGAGCCCGTTGGCCAGCGGGCCGTAGATCTCGTAGGTGTGCGCGGTGACCCAGGCCAGGTCGGCAGTGCACCAGTGCACGTCGTCGGGCTTGGCGTCGAAGTGCGCCCAGTGCGCCCAGGCGGCATGCGTGAGGTAGCCGCCGGTGGTGTGCACCAGGCCCTTCGGCTTCCCGGTGGTGCCCGAGGTGTAGATGATGAACAGCGGCGTCTCGGAGTCGAAGGACTCAGCCTCGTGCACGTCGGGCACATCGGCGATGGCGTCGTGCCACCACACGTCCCGGCCCGGCGTCCACGCGACGTCCTGGCCGGTGCGGCGCACCACGAGCACGTGCTCCACATGGTCGATGCCCTCGACCGCGGCGTCGGCGGCGGACTTCACCTCGACGGCCTGGCCGCGGCGGAACTGCCCGTCGCTGGTGACGAGCACCTTGGCGCCCGTGTCCTGCACCCGGAACCGTACGGCCTCGGCGGAGAAGCCGCCGAAGACCAGCGAGTGCACCGCGCCGATCCGGGCGATGGCCAGGGTCACGACCACCGTCTCGGCGATCACCGGCAGGTAGACGACCACCCGGTCGCCCTTGCCGACGCCGAGCGCGGTGAGCGCGTGCGCGGCCTGCGCGACCTCGCGCTGGAGCTGGGCGTAGGTGATGGAGCGGCGGTCGCCGCGCTCGCCCTCGACGTGCAACGCGACCTTGTCGCCGCGCCCCGCGTCGACGTGCCGGTCCACGCAGTTGACGGCCGCATTGAGCCGCCCGCCCACGAACCACTGCGCCTGCGGCACGGTGAGCTCGTCGGGCTCGCCGCCGGGGACGGGCACGGCGGGGGACCAGGTGTGCGCGGTATGCCAGGGCGTGTCCCACTGCAGCCGGCGCGCGGCGTCCTCCCAGAAGGCGATCGGGTCGGCGGCGGCCGCGGCCAGGAGCCGGGCGTGCTCGGCCGGGCCGATGTTGGCCTGCGCGGCGAACTCGGCGGGCGCCGGGAAGGCGCGGTCCTCGATCTGCAGCGCGGAGATCGTCGGGTTGCCCACGTCGGTGCTCACGCCCACCTCCGCAGCAGCGATTTCTCGGCCACGCCGATCAGCGAGTCGGTGAGCTTGCCGAGCACGGCGAGCAGCACGATCGCGAGGATCATCCGGTCGATGCGGCCGTTCTGGCCGGAGTCGAGAAGCAGGAAGCCCAGGCCCATCGAGGAGTTCAGCAGCTCCGCGGCCACCAGGAACAGCCACGACTGCGCGAGGGCGAGCCGCAGCCCGGAGATGACGGTGGGCACCACGGCGGGGAGCTGGACGCGGGCGAGCAGGCGGGGGCCGGTGAGCCCGTAGGCGCGGCCGGCCTCGACGAGGTGCGGGTCCACATGCCGCAGCGCGCCCGCGACGGTGGTGTAGACGGGGAAGAACGAGCCGATCGCAATGAGGATGAGCTTGGAGTCCTCGTTGATGCCGACCCACAGCAGCAGCAGCGGCACCCACGCGAGCGACGGGACGGCACGCACGGCGCCGAGGGTCGGGGCCAGCAGCACGTCGCTGACCCGGGACAGCCCGACCAGCGCGCCCACGGCGAGCCCGAGGAGCGCGCCGACAGCGAAGCCGATGAGCACGCGCTGCGTCGAGATGGCGACGTACTGGCCGAGCAGCCCGCGCTCGGCCAGGTCGATCGCCGCCAGCCAGACCGACTCAGGCGTCGGGAGCTGGTATGCGGGCACCCGGCCGGTGGTGGTGACCCACTGCCACAGCGCCAGCAGGAGCACGGGCAGCGCCATGCCCGCCAGGGCTCGCACCGCGCGGCGCTCGGTGAGCGAACGCGGTCGCTGACCCGGGGGCGCGTCGTCCGACCGGTGCGGGCCGGAGGGCTCACGGCCTGCGGTGTCGAACGGGTTGAACGCGCGCACGGCGGGCAACGTCCGGCCGGCGTCGTCCGTGACCGGGCCGTAGCCGGGGATCCCGACGGGGACGGACATGAGTGCTCCTGAGGGGTGCGTGGTGCGGTTCCGCCGCGGGGGACGCGACGGTGGCGCCCCTGGCCCGGCCGCGCGGGCCGGGCCAGGGGCTGCGGTGCGTCAGCCCGTGACGTTCGCGGGGTCGGCCTTCTTCACGTACGTGTCGTCGAGCAGCTTGCCGAGGGCGTCGTCGATGAGCTGCTGGCTCGCGACGTCGCCGGACTCGACGAAGATCGGGCCGACGATCTCGAGCACCTTGCGCTGCGCCTCGCCAGGGGCCGGGTCGACCGCGAGGTTGGTGCGCTCGGTGATGACCGTCTTCGCGACGGCCGGGTCGATGCCCGCGACCTCGGCGAGGATCGCGACGACCTCGTCGGGGTTCTCCTGGGCCCAGGCGCGCGCCTTCTCATAGGCGTCCACCACGAGCTGCGCCAGGTCGGGGCTCTTCTCCAGGAACGTCTCCGTGGCGTTGAGGAACCCGTAGGTGTTGAAGTCGATGTTCCGGTAGACGAGCTTCGAGCCGGCGGTGGCCTCGCTGGCCGCCATCAGCGGGTCGAGCCCCGACCACGCCGCGACGGCGCCGGACTCGAGCGCTGCCTTGCCGTCGGCGTGCTGCAGGTTCTGCACCTCGACCTCGTCGAGGGCGACGCCTGCCTCCTCGAGCGCCTGCAGCAGGAAGAAGTACGGGTCGGTGCCCTTGGTGGCGGCCACCGACTTGCCCTTGAGGTCGGCCACCGACGTGATGTCCGAGCCCTGCGGGACGACGATCGCGGCCCACTCCGGCTGGGAGTAGATGTCGATGGCGACGATCGGCGAGCCGTTCGAGCGGGCGAGCAGCGCGGCCGAGCCTGCCGTGGAGCCCACGTCGATGGCGCCCGCGCGGAGCGCCTCGTTGGCCTTGTTCGAGCCCGCCGACTGCACCCAGTTGACCGTCACGTCGTCGCCGAGCGTGGCCTCGAGCCAGCCCTGGTCCTTGATGACCAGGCTCAGCGGGTTGTACGTCGCGAAGTCGAGCGTGAGCGTGTCGGCGCTCCAGCCCTCGGCGGCGACCTCGGTGGCGTCGGGCTCGGGGGCCTTGTCGGTGACGCCACCCTCTCCGCTCACGCACCCGCTGAGCAGCAGGGCAGCGGCGAGCGTCGTCGCTGTCAGCGACAGGGCGGTACGGATCTGCATGGTCTCTCCAGGGGAGGGGGTGGGGGCAGGTCAGATGGAGTGGTGCTGGTCAGGGTCCGGTTGGGGGCGGTGATGGGTGTCGACGCCGAGGCCTTCGAGGAGCCCGGCGCGCAGGACGGCGAGCGCCGCGTCGGCGCGGTCGCGGGGCCGCGAGCCCGGTACGTCGATGACGGACTGGATCGAGCCGCGTGACGCGGGATCGGGGGCGAGCGTGGTCAGCAGCACGACGCGGTCGGCGAGGTAGAGCGCCTCCTCGACGTCGTGCGTCACCAGCAGCACCGTGGTCGGCTCGGCGGCGTGCACGTCGAGCAGCAGGTCCTGCATCTTCAGGCGGGTGAGGGCGTCGAGGGCGCCGAACGGCTCGTCGAGCAGCAGCACGCCGGGGTTGCGGGCCAGGGCCCGGGCCAGTGAGGCGCGCTGTGCCATGCCGCCGGACACCTGGCGCGGCCGCAGCCCGGCCGAGGGGGTGAGACCCACGAGGTCGAGCAGTTCGGCCACCCGCTGACGCCCCTCGGCCTTCGGCGTCCCGCGTGGGAGCCCGAGCGCGACGTTCTGGCTGAGGCTCTGCCAGGGCAGGAGCCGCGGCTCCTGGAACGCGACGGCGGTGCGCCTGTCGATGCCGGTGACGGGCGCGCCGTCGATGAGGATCTGGCCTGCGTCGGGCGTGTCCAGACCCGCCACCTGGCGCAGCAGCGTCGACTTGCCGCAGCCCGAGGGCCCGAGGATCGCGACGATCTCCCCGGCCCGCAGCGACAGGTCGACGCCGGAGAGGACAGTGCGGGGGCCTGTCGGCGTGGTGAAGGCGCGGCGCACCCCGCTCAGGGCGACGTCGAGCGCCGAGCGCGTGCTGGTGGTCGTGATGGCCATGGCCGTCCTGGGGGGTCAGGCGGGCACTGACGGCTCAGGCGGGTTCACCGGGGCCGGGTGCCGCGCACAGCTGCGGGCGAGGTCGTGCACCGGCCCTCGCGGCCCGGCGGGGGGCCGGGGTCGTGGCGTCGAGGCGTCAGACGCGAGGGCGGTGCGGCTGCGGACAACAACAGCAGCGGCGGGGCCGACAGCGGCTCTGGCGGTGGCGGGAGGCAGTCATCGGGTGCGACCTGCCTCTCCGCTCGTGAGTGCGTCCGAATGTTGAGACGCGGTGTTCACCTGGTGGGAACGGGATGAGAGTAGCGGTCTGCGGGGGGTGGGGCAACGAGTTGTCTCGGCAGTCGGGCGCCCGGGCATGGCTTCGCCGCGCGGACGACCGAACCCAGCGGCGCCCGCGCGGTGAAGAACCTCAGGCGAGCAACTCGGCGATCGCCGGCAGCATCCTCGGATCGGTCTGCACGAGCAACGTCGTGATCGCCGTGTCCTTCCACGCGGGGAGCTGCGCGCGGATGGCCTCCGGCGGCCCCACGAGCGCGATGTCCTGGACCAGCTCGAGCGGCACGGCGGCCGCCGCCTCCGCGCGCCGGCCCTCCAGGTAGTGGGCCTGGATCTCGTCGCACGCCTCGCCGTAGCCGAGCCGGTCGAGCACGTCGCGGTGGAAGTTGGCGCCCTTCGCCCCCATGCCGCCCGCGTACAGCGCGATGAACGGCCGCACGGTGTCGGCCGCCTTCTCCACGTCCTCGCCGAGCACCACGGGGACGGTGGCCGTCACCTCGAAGCCCTCGATGTCGCTGGCCCCGGCGGGTCGCTTGGCGAAGCCGTCGGCGAGCAGCTCGCGGTACGTCGCGTCCATTCGCGGTGAGTAGAACATCGGCAGCCAGCCGTCGCAGATCTCGGCGGCGAGGGCGATGTTCTTGGGCCCCTCCGCGGCGAGCAGGATCGGCAGGTCGGCGCGCAGCGGGTGCACCGTCGAGCGCAGCGCCTTGCCCAGGCCCGCGCCACCCGCATAAGGCAGTTGGTAGAAGTCGCCGTCGTGTGTGACGGGCGCCTCGCGGGCCAGGACGTCGCGCACGATGGCGATGTACTCGCGTGTGCGGGCCAGCGGCCGCGGGTACGGCTGGCCGTACCAGCCCTCCACCACCTGAGGGCCGGACGCCCCCAGGCCGAGGGCGAAGCGCCCGCCGGAGAGGTGGTCGAGGGTGAGGGCCGCCATCGCGGCCGCGGTCGGGGTGCGGGCGGAGAGCTGCGCGATCGCCGTGCCCAGGCGGATCTGCGACGTGCGCGATCCCCACCAGGCGAGCGGGGTGAACGCGTCGGACCCGTAGGCCTCAGCCGTCCACACCGAGTCCAGTCCGAGCCGGTCGGCGGCGATCACCGCCTCCTGCGCGCCGGGCGGGGGGCCCGCGGACCAGTAGCCGGTGTGGTAGCCCAGGCGCATCGTCGCATCCCTCATCTCGTCGTCGAGAGACCCCATCCTGCACGGTGGGCGGCTGCCTGTCCGCTGAGGCGGGCGCCGAGTTCAGCGGGTGCGCGCGGTGAGGGTGTTCAGCAGGGCGGCGCCGGTGGAGGCATCGTCGACGGTGACCACGTAGACCCGGCCGCCGGTGCGGGTCACCTGCAGCGCCGTGCCCTGGCGCACCACGATGCCCACCCTTCCGCTCGCGCCGACGCGGTAGCCCCACCCGCCGAAGTCCCGCAGCGGCGACACCGTCACATCCTCGGCGTGCAGCACCTCGTCCGCCGGGACAGTCATCCGGGGGAAGCCGAGCGGCGAGCGCACGCGCAGTCCGCGGCTGTCCACCGTCACGGTGAACTGCACATGCGCCAGCAGGACGACCAGCACCACGGCCAGCGGGACGGCCGCGACCGGGCTGTCCGCGATCCGCGCCGTGAGGGCCGAGGCGCCCACAAGCACCGCGGCGACGGCGACCATCGAGCGTCCGGTGACCCGCCGCACCCAGGTCGCGCGCTCCTGGGGCGCCAGCGGCACACGTGCAGCGGCCGTGGGCACCGGGGCAGTCGTGGGCTGCGGCCGGTCGCCCGGCACGAGCAGGGCGGCCAGTGCGCCGCCGATCCCGCCGACGACGAGGCAGAGGATGACGACCCTGTCGATGTCACCCGTCTGCGCGGCGTCGGCGAGGCCGCGCTGCGCGTCGAGAGTCCCCAGCACCGAGATCGCGACGAAGAGCGCTCCGCCGACGGCGGTGCCGACCCCTGTGCGGCGTGCCGTGGCCGCGCGCCCGAGCACAGCGGCGATGAACCATCCGAGCACTGCCAGGGACGCGCCGATCCCCACGCCCGTCCAGACGAAGGACTCCAGGGAGCTGAAGCCGTCGGGTCCGTCGCCGCCGAAGTGGGAGGCCACCGGATCGGGCAGCTCAGGCGCCCAGGACATGGCGATGATGACGGTGGCCGTGAGCACGAGCGCGGGGACCAGCAGCGCGATGGCGGAGGTCAGCGCCTTGTGCGGCACGGGCGGCTGCTCGTCCGCCGCAGGGCTCGGGGTGCTGGGGGCGTGGGGGGCGCTCATCGCAGGGCCTCTCGCAGGAGTGCTGTGGTCGTCTCGGGGGAGAGGCCGAGCTCGCGCGAGATCCTCACGACGGCCTCGATGGCCTCGTGCAGGGGCCGGTAGTCGTGCTCGGGGTGGGCGCTGACCACGGCGCCGCGGCCGCGCCGCAGTTCGATCGCGCCCTCGTCGCGCAGGTCCTGGTAGGCGCGCAGCACAGTGTGCAGGTTGATGTCGAGCGACGCGGCGAGGTCGCGCGCGGAGGGCAGGCGCGTTCCTGGGGTGAGGTCGCCGCGCACAATGCCGGCCCGGACCTGGTCGCCGATCTGGGCGAAGAGGGGCTCCGGGGACGACGGGTCGACGCGGAAGAGCATGGATGCACTCTAGTTGTTAGTGCACAACTAGAACAAGCGTGCAGTGCTCGACTGTCAGATGTAGATCGCCGGGTCGTCGACCTCATGCGCGGAGAGCGACGGCATCGGCCGCCTGCGCACCTGCGCCGGGACGCCGACGGCAACCGCGCCCGGGGGCACGTCGTCGAGCACCACGGCGTTCGCGCCGATCTGCGCGCCGTCGCCGATCCACACGGGGCCCAAGATCTTGGCCCCTGCGCCGACCACCACACCGTCGCCAAGCGTCGGGTGGCGCTTCCCCTTGCGCATGGCCTTGCCGCCCAGTGTCGCGCCGTGGAACAGCACCACGTCGTCGCCCACCACCGACGTCTCGCCGATCACCACGCCCATGCCGTGGTCGATGAACAGCCGATGGCCGATCTGCGCCCCCGGGTGGATCTCGATGCCGGTGGCCGCCCGCGTCGCCTGCGACAGCAGACGCGCGGGCAGCCGCAGGCCGGGCTCGCGCCACATCCGGTGGAACACCCGGTACGCCCACACGGCGTGCACCCCGGGGTAGCCGAGCGCGACCTCGAGGTTCGAGCGCGCCGCCGGGTCACGGCGGCGCGCTGCCTCGAGGTCGTCGCGTAGCACGCGCACGAACCGGCTCAGCATGGAGAAGGGCACGTCAGTCCAGCAGGTCCGCGTAGAGGATCGACGTCAGGTAGCGCTCGCCGAACGACGGGATGACCACCACGATCAACTTGCCCGCGTTCTCCGGGCGGCCAGCGAGCTGAATCGCGGCGTCGAGCGCGGCGCCGGACGAGATGCCGACCAGCAGCCCCTCCTCCTTCGCGGCCCGGCGCGCGACCTCGACGGCCGTCTCCGCGTTCACGTCGATGATCTCGTCGTAGACCTTCTGGTCCAGCACCTCGGGGATGAAGTTCGCCCCGATGCCCTGGATCTTGTGCGGGCCGGGGGCGCCGCCGTTCAGGATCGGCGACTCGGCCGGCTCCACGCCGACGATCTGCACGCTCGGCTTGCGCTCCTTGAGCACCTGGCCGACACCGGTGATGGTGCCGCCCGTGCCGATGCCGGCCACGACGATGTCGACCTCGCCGTCCGTGTCCGCCCAGATCTCCTCGGCCGTGGTGCGGCGGTGGATCTCCGGGTTGGCCTCGTTGGCGAACTGGCGCGCCAGCACCGAGCCCGGACGCTCCTTCGCGATCTCCTCGGCCTTGTTGACCGCGCCCTTCATGCCTTCCGAGCCGGGCGTCAGCACCAGCTCGGCGCCGAACGCGCGCAGCAGCGCGCGGCGCTCCTTCGACATCGTCTCCGGCATTGTCAGCACCACGTCGTAGCCGCGCGCCGCGCCGACCATCGCCAGCGCGATGCCTGTGTTGCCGCTCGTGGCCTCCACGATGGTGCCGCCCGGGGGCAGCTCGCCCGACGCCTCGGCGGCGTCGACGATCGCGACGCCCAGGCGGTCCTTCACAGAGTTGGCAGGGTTGTAGAACTCGAGCTTCGCGACGACAGTCGCGCCGAGCCCCTCGGTGAGCCGGTTGATGCGCACGAGCGGGGTGTTGCCGATGAGCTTCGTCGCGTCGTCGTAGATGCGGGCCATGTCGTCCTCGTCTGTACGGGACCGCCGTGGGCGGCCAGGGGAGCGCCGGACGCGATCGCGCGCGGCGATGGTGCGAGGTGGGGCGAGCGCTGGCGCGGGGACAGATGCCCGGCGTCGGGCCTCCGCCGTCAGAGGCGGAGCGGCCAGCGCTCTATCGACAACAGATCGTCGAGGCGCTGACGGCCGAACAGGAGGAGGTGGCGTGCGTGCGCGTGCGCATCGTGCTCACCCTCTTCCAGGTTGGCGGTCGCAGATGCCTATGACGCTATCCCGTCCCGTTGACGTGCGCAAAGGTCGTCCACCCACAGCGCAACGCGGCTTCGCTCAGCGCACGCCCACCGCGTCGAGCCACGCCTGCGCGAGCAGCCCGTGCCCGGC
>JAEWEI010000411.1 GCA_023389545.1 Actinomycetes bacterium
CGCAGGCGGCCCCGTTTGTTCCGGGCGTGCCCGGGCGTGGCGTCATCGAAGGCTCAGACGGGCGTGGCCGAGGCGATGCGGTGCACCGCGACGGTCAGCTCGGCGTCCCGGGCCTCGTCGCGCACCCGCACCCTGCCGCCCTCGACGTGCACGGGGCGCACACGTCGGCGCTGGTGGACGCCGTGCGGGCCGACCATCTCGAGCCAGACCTCGCGCCCCTGCGCCGCTGCCTCACGCAGCACGCCGAGCGCGGAGACGGGATTCGGGACCGCCGGCTCCCGGCGCCGCTGCTCGTCCGCGGCGTCCGCGCCCTCGGCCTCGCGCAGCGTCGGCACCAGTTGCGCGACCAGGCCGGCGCGCTCCTGCGACGTGAGGGTGTCCGGGCGCCTGGACGGGGCTGCGCCGATCTTGTGGGGCGCGTTGCGCCGGATGTTGCGCACCCGCCGCACGTGCGGCTCAGGATGCAGCACCTGCCCGCCGGGGCCCTCCGCGAGCGGGCTGAGGCCGTGCTCGCGGAGCACCGCCATCAGCTCGCGGGGCGAGGCCACCGAGCCCAGCACCGTGGGCGCCAGGCGCATCAAGCCCAATTCGGCCAGCGCGGGGTTGTCCACGAGCCCGGCCAGCAGGGCGGGGTCGTCGGCCCGCAGATAGCTCGCGGCGTACCCGGCGCGCAGCTGCCCGTGGCGTCGGCCCGCGTCGCGCACCATGTACTCGAGCGGCTGGGGGATGCCGTCGCGCGCATGCGCGGCCAGCCCGGCGAGCAGGTCGTCGGCCGTTCCGCCCACGTCGAGCGCCGCGCGGATCGACTCCGGGGTGAAGCGGACCGTCAGGGCGGCGCCCCGGGACTCGATCACCCCGGACCGCTCGAGCAGGGCAGCGAGCTCGGGCGTCGGGCGCCCGGGCACGATGCCGGTGAGGTCGCCCTGGAGCAGCAGGTCGGAGACGGGCTCCGGCAGGGCCGCCGCCAGTGCCGCCTCGGGGGTGATCCCCGGCTCGTCGTCAGTGGGCACGGCATGCGCCGAGCGGTCGACCTCCTCGAGGAGCGCGCGGCCCGCGGGGGACAGCGCGCCCGCGCCCAGGACGCCCAGCAGGCCCGCCTCGTGCAGCGTCGCCGCGACCGCCGCCTCGGGAGGCAGCGAGCGGGGCGTGCGCCACCGCAGCACCTCCAGCACGGCCTCCGTGCGCAGCACTGTCCCCGGCGGCACCTCGGCGAGCGCATCGAGGACGGCATGCCGCACCCGGGGCGCCCACGGGCGGGACAGCTCGGGGTCGAGCGCGGCGCGCACTCCTCCGCGCTCGTCACGGCCGCCCACCATCCACGGCGTGCGGACCGTGGTGGCCCACGCGCGGGCCAGCGTCGCCCACCGGGACGGTAGGTCGTCGTTGAGCCACTCGTCGACGGCGAGCGTCGGGGCGAAGGCTGGGCTCTCCTCGTCGTCCTCCGCGATGAGGCCCGCGGCGGCGGCCAGCTCGACCACGAACGCGGCCTCCGAGTCCTCGACCTCCAGCGTGGCCGCCACACGGCGCAGCTCGCGCACCCCCAGGCCGCCCGACCGCAGCACCGGCGCGGGGGTCTGCTCCCACGTCCGCACCAGGAGCGCGACCAGCCGCACGAACCGCTCGGCGGCAGCCGCGGACTCCGCGGCGACCAACGCCTCCGCATGGGCCATGCCCGTCGGGGCGGGCTCCGGGGGAGTCGCGGGGGCACGGTGGGTGCGGCCCTCGCGCAGGGCCAGCGCCACCGCACGCGGCAGCACCACGTGGCGCGCGTCGCCCGGTGACAGGAGCCGGCGCTCCAGGAGCCAGTCCACCGCGGCCGCGGCGGGGCTGCCCGCAGGCGGGGCGATGCCGACCGGGGGGCCCCAGGTCAGCGCGTCGAGCACCGAGCGGGCCGCCGCGGGAGCGTCCTCCAGCACGCTGAGGTCCACCGGCCCCTGGGCGCCTGTCGACGGCGCGAGGCCCGCCGGGTAGGGGCCGAGCAGCTCGGAAAGGCCCGGCGCGGGGTGCAGCCCGTCCTCGTCGGTCCACACCAGGGCCAGCTCGTGGGCGTGGTCCAGGGCGCGGTCGAGGCGCTCGCGGTGCGCGCGCTGGGCGCCGATCGCCGCCGCCACCTCGTCACGGCCCACCGCGCCGCCGCCGTCGGTCAGCGCGACCAGCGCCTCGAGCGCCTGCAGAACGGACGCGTCGACAGTGGCGAGGGCGCGCTCCAGGCTGGTGCGGCTCGTGGCGCGCGCCGCCAGTGACGAGAGCGTGGACGGGGAGGGCGCCGCCAGGTCAGGGCGCTGCAGCAGCAGCGCGACGAGCTCGTCGTCGCCGCGGGCGCGCAGGTGCTCCGTGAACGTGACCATCCCTCCCACGATACGTGTCGGACGGCCCTCCTACCCTGCGACGACGCCCCGCGGCCGAGCGGCGGGGCGGGCCTGCGCGCGCGCAGGTCAGCCGGGCCGGCCGCCACCCCGTGGGCTGGACGCGCAGCGGATGCAGGTCCGCGCCGCGGGCCGCGCCTCCAGGCGCCCGGGGGAGATGGGCTCGCCGCACACCTCACAGCGGCCGTACCGGCCTGCCGCAAGCCGGGCCAACGCCGCGTCGGCCTCCTCGACCTGGCCGAGGGCGGCCTGTGCGAGGGCGTCTGCCTGAGCCCGCTCGAACGCGAGGGTGGCGCCCTCCGGGTCGTGCTCGTCATCGGTGGCGGTGTGCCGTTGCGCGTCGAACAGGCCGATCAGGTCGCCGCGCAGCGACGTCAGCCTGCCGACCGCGTCGGCCCTCAGCCGCTCCAGCCGCTCCCGCACGACTGCGGCGTCGGCCTCCGCCGAACCCCCGTGCGCAGCCTCGTCTCCCACTCCGGCCACGATACGTCGGCGGCGTGCCGCGACAACGTCCGCACCCCGCGGCCGCGCCACGGCGCGCGACGAGGGCGCCAGGGCCCCAACAGGTAGCATTGGCCAGTATTCATCCATCGAACACCAGGGGTTGCGGTGCCCACCGGCAAGGTCAAGTGGTTCGACACCGAGCGCGGATTCGGATTCATCGCCAGCGACGAAGGCGATGAGGTCTTCCTGCACGCCTCGGCGCTGCCCGCAGGCGCGGCGGCTCCCAAGCCCGGGACCAAGGTCGAGTTCGGGGTGGCTGACGGGCGACGCGGCCCGCAGGCGCTGTCCGTGAAGGTCCTCGACCCGGTGCCGTCCGTCGCGAAGGCGCAGCGCAAGCCGGCCGACGACATGGCCGTCATCATCGAGGACCTCATCAAGCTGCTCGACGGCGTCGGCAACGGCCTGCGTCGAGGCCGCTACCCCGAGAAGGGCGGGGCGACGAAGGTCGCCGCTGTGCTGCGCGCCGTCGCCGACGACCTCGAGGCGTGAGGATGGCCACCGCGACAAAGGCGACAAAGGACCCCGTCCTCAGTTCCGAGGCGACAGTCGAGCTGGCGCGCGCGGCCGCTGTGGAGCTCGCCGAGCGCCCCGAGGACGTCGGCGAGCACCTGGGCGCCGTCGTCGAGAGCGAACGGCTGGTGTCCCACCGGTTCGCCAGCAACGCCCGGGGCTACCGGGGCTGGGCGTGGACCGTCACCGTCGCCCGAGTGCCGCGCGCCCGCACCGCCACGGTGTGCGAGGCAGTGCTGCTCCCCGGTGACGACGCGATCCTCGCCCCCGAGTGGGTGCCGTGGTCCGAGCGGCTGCGCCCGGGCGACATCGGCCCCGGCGACGTGCTCCCGTTCCGCGCCGACGACCCGCGACTCGAGCCCGGGTGGACGCCCACCGGCGACCCCGAGCTCGACGAGGTCGCCATCGACGAGCTCGCCCTCGCCCGTGCCCGCGTGCTGTCGCCGCAGGGCCTCGACGAGGTGGCCGAGCGCTGGTACCGCGGCCCGCAGGGCCCCACCGCCGCCGGCGCCGTCACGGCCGCCGCCGCATGTGCCACCTGCGCGTTCCTCATCCCGTTGCAGGGTTCCCTGGGCCGCCTCTTTGGTGTCTGCGCGAACGAGTGGTCCCCCGACGACGGGCGTGTGGTGAGCCTCGACCACGGCTGTGGCGCGCACTCCGAGACGGACGTCGAGCCGCATCCGAGCGACTGGCCGGCGCCCGACCCCGGCATCGACGAGATGGAGGTCGAGGTGGTCCGGACGGCCGCCGACGCCTCCGCCGCTGACGCCGCCGAGCCGGCCGGCGAGGTCACCGCCGAGGTCGCCGTGCCGGAGATCGTGTCGGACCAGCCTCCGGTGGACGAGCCCGCAGTCGACGAGCCTGCCTCCGGCACGCTGAGCCCGGACTGGTGACCTCCGACGCCTTCGACACGGCGGGGTTGCGCGCTGCCGTGCTGGAGGCGTGGCGGGCCTCCGCGGCCCGGCTCCGCGAGGACGCCAACACCGAGGAGGACCACGCCCGCGGGTACTACCGCGACCGTGTGCTCGTCGAGCTGGCGCAGAACGCGTCGGACGCCGCCACCCGTGCGGGCGTGCCGGGCAGGCTGCTGCTGCGGCTCGCCACCACAC
>JAEWEI010000232.1 GCA_023389545.1 Actinomycetes bacterium
ACGCCGGTGTACCAGGAGAGGGCGTCCGGCGAGGCGAGGAGCAGCACGCCCACCGAGCCGCCGATCGCGCTCAACAGGTACAGCGCCGCGAACCGGGCCCGGCCGAGCATCCCCTCGAGGTACGGGCCGATCATCCACAGCGCGACCATGTTGAACAGGATGTGGAACACCCCGGCCGTGGAGTGCAGGAACGCCGCCGTGAGGAACCGCCAGGGCTCCACCTCGCCGATGAACGGCGCGAACGCCCAGCGGGACGTCCACCCGGGGACGACCTGCTGGGCCACGAAGCTCGCGACGCAGATCGCGATGAACGTGATCGTGACCACCGGCCGGCCCTGGCGCAACGTGCCGCCGAGCGCCGTGCGGGCCGGACGCTGGGTCCGGGCCGCAGCGGCCACGCAGTCGACGCACTGGACCCCGACAGCCGCCTGCCGTTGGCACTCCGGGCAGGTCGGACGCCCGCAGCGCTGGCAGCGGACGTAGGAGACCCGGTCCGGGTGCCGTGGGCAGACGGGAAGGTCGACCGGCGGGGGAGTTCCGGTGCTCATGCGGGGCCGCTCAGGTCTCGGTCAGTCCTCGACGGTGATCGAGGAGATGACGACGTCCTCGACGGGACGGTCGCCGGGGCGGGTGGGGGTCGAGGCGATCGCGTCGACGACAGCGCGGCTCTCGTCATCCGCGACCTTGCCGAAGATGGTGTGCTTGCCGGTGAGCCACGTGGTCGGGGCCACCGAGATGAAGAACTGCGAGCCGTTGGTGCCGGCGGGCTTGCCCGTGATCGGGTCGCGGCGCAGGCCAGCGTTCGCCATCGCCAGCAGGTACGGCTCCGTGAAGCCCAGCTCAGGGTGGATCTCGTCGTCGAAGTTGTAGCCCGGGCCGCCGGTGCCCGTGCCCAGCGGGTCGCCGCCCTGGATCATGAAGCCGGGGATGACGCGGTGGAAGATCACGCCGTTGTAGAGGGGGTCGGTGCGCTCGGCACCGGTCTTCGGGTCCTTCCACGCCTGGGTCCCGGTGGCCAGCCCGGTGAAGTTCTTCACCGTCTTCGGGGCGTGGTTCGGGAAGAGCTCGATCCGGATGTCACCGGCGGTCGTGTGCAGCGTCGCGAACATGGCCACATTGTTCCACGGCACATCGGGTGTGACCGGATGTCGACCCTGCGCCGCAGCGCACCTGGTGGCAGAGTGTGGGGTCAGCAAACCGTCAACAGTGATAGTTGGGGAGTGCAGCCATGAGCTTCAGCATCCGTCGTCCGAAACTCGAGTCGATCGACACCGGTCGGCTCAAGGGCCAGGCCGCCGACGTCGGCTCCTCCCTGTCTGACGCCGGGAACCACGCCGCCGATCGCGCCTCGGTCCTGGCCTCGCAGGCGGCCGACGCCGCCACGCAGGCGATGGAGTGGACGACGCCCAAGGTGGAGGCCGCCGTCGAGTGGCTGCGCCCCCGGGTGGAGCACCTGTACCAGGAGAGCATCAAGGCGGCCGCCCCCCGGGTGGAGAAGGCGGCGGACAAGGCCGCGCCGGCCATCGACACGGCACATGACAAGCTCGTCGACGAGATCCTGCCCCGCCTGGTGGCCGCGGTGAACGAGGCCGCCGTCCGCGCAGGGGCCGCTGTGGAGAGCGCCGCCGACCAGGTCGCCGCAGCCCCCGCCGCCGTGTCAGCCGCGGCAGCGGCCAAGAAGCACAAGAAGCACACCGGCGCCAAGGTCTTCTGGATCTTCGCGGCGGTCGCCGGCGCCGGCGCCGCATTCGCAGCCTGGAACCGCTCACGCGTCACCACGGACCCGTGGGCCGAGCCGTGGGAGCCGACCTCCGAGCCGCTCTCGGGCGCCGAGGCGCTGCGCGAGCGGGCGCACGGGGCGCGTGAGGAGATCAACGAGGCGGTGGGCGACGCCGCCGAGGCGCTGGGCGAGGCCGCTGGCGTCACTGTGGCGAAGAGCCGAGAGGCCACCCGCAAGGCGGCCGACAAGGTGAGCGCCGCCGCCGAGGACCTGCAGGAGCGCGCCGCAGAGGCCCGTGAGGCAACCAAGCGCGCCACGACGCGCCGCTCGGCCGCGAAGTCGACGGACTCAGCGGAGTCCACGGACGCGTCGTCTGCCAGCGCCTCCGAGGCGGCTGCCGCCGAGAAGGACAAGCCCCGCGAGATCTGACATTCCCGTACGACAGGCCCGGCCCGAGCAGTCCTCGGACCGGGCCTGTCGCGTTCCCTAATCGCTTCACGCGTTGACCCCGCGCCTCGCGCGTCTACACGATGCGCGAGGCGGCCGGCCCCTGCCGGGGACCGGGCGGGCGCACCGTCGCGCCCCGTCTCCCGCGCCGAAGAAGGGGTCCTTGATGCCACATCCCACCTCGTCGGACGCCCTGCGCCGACGCCCGTCCCGGCGGGGGATCATCGCCGGCGCCACCGCCCTGACTGTGGCCGCCGGCGCCATCGTCGCCGGAGTGATCGCGCTACCGGCCACCGCGGCCCCGGCCTTCAACTACGCCGAAGCTCTGCAGAAGTCGCTGTTCTTCTACGAGGCGCAACGCTCAGGGGACCTTCCCGCGAGCAACCGCGTCTCCTGGCGCGGCGACTCCGCGCTGACAGACGGCGCCGACGTCGGCCTCGACCTCACCGGCGGGTGGTACGACGCGGGCGACCACGTGAAGTTCGGCCTGCCGATGGCCTTCACCTCCACGATGCTCGCCTGGGGCGCCATCGAGAGCCCGGGCGGCTACACGAAGTCCGGGCAGATGGCCGCGCTCAAGGACAACCTGCGCTGGGTGAACGACTACTTCATCAAGGCGCACCCGTCACCGAACGTGCTCTACGTGCAGGTGGGCGACGGCGAGGCGGACCACAAGTGGTGGGGGCCCGCCGAGGTCATGCCGATGGCCCGCCCGTCGTACAAGGTCGACCCGAGCTGCCCCGGAACCGACGTCGCGGGGGAGACGGCAGCGTCGCTGGCCACCGCCTCCATCCTGTTCAAGACGGACGACCCGGCGTACTCCGCGAAGCTCCTCACGCACGCCAAGCAGCTCTACACGTTCGCCGACACTTACCGCGGCAAGTACTCCGACTGCGTCACCGCCGCCGCCGCGTACTACAAGTCCTGGTCCGGGTACCAGGACGAGCTGGTGTGGGGCGCGTACTGGCTCTACAAGGCCACCGGTGACGCCGCCTACCTGGCCAAGGCGGAGGCCGAGTACGACAAGCTCTCCGTCGAGAACCAGACCACCACGCACTCCTACAAGTGGACCGTGGCCTGGGACGACAAGACGTTCGCGGCCTACCCGCTGCTCGCCATGGAGACCGGCAAGCAGAAGTACGTCGACGACGCGAACCGCTGGCTCGACTACTGGACCGTGGGCGTCAACGGGCAGCGCGTGCCCTACTCGCCCGGCGGCCAGGCCGTCCTCGACACCTGGGGATCGCTGCGCTACGCGGCCAACACCGCGTTCGTCGCGCTCGTCTATTCCGACTGGCTCACCGACCCCACCCGCAAGGCCAGGTACCACGACTTCGGCGTCCGGCAGATCAACTACGCGCTGGGCGACAACCCCCGCAACTCGAGCTACCTGATCGGCTTCGGGGCCAACCCGCCGCAGAACCCGCACCACCGCACCGCGCACGGGTCGTGGCTGGACTCGATGGCCAACCCCGAGAAGACCCGCCATGTGCTGTACGGCGCCCTCGTCGGCGGCCCGGGAGCGGCGAACGACGCCTACACCGACAAGCGCGACGACTACGTGGCCAACGAGGTCGCCACCGACTACAACGCCGGCTTCACCAGCGCGCTCGCCCGGCTCGTCGACGAGTACGGGGGCACGCCGCTCGCCGGATTCCCAGTCGCCGAGAAGGCCGACGGACC
>JAEWEI010000056.1 GCA_023389545.1 Actinomycetes bacterium
GCTCGTCGATGCGGGAGAAGAGGCGATCGGCCGCGTACCGGGCGAAGACGTCCGACAAGCCGGGCTCCACGCCGATGCCGAGGAGCGCGAGCCGGCCGGCGCGCTCCCATGAGCCCGCGAGCGCGAATTGCTCGTCGCCGAGCTTGACGCCCGGCAGCTCGTGCGGGCGCTCGGGGTGCGGGCGGGACAGCGACATGGCCATGTCGAGGTAATCGGCGCCTGCCGCGAGCACCCCGGTGAAGATCGGCATGACCAGGCGCGGGTCGACGGCGTTGAGGACGTGGGTGGACCTGTGCTCGCGCACCAGCGCCTCGACCGATGCCGGGTCGGACGCGTCCACCAGCGCCGTCCGGAAGCGGTCCACCCCCACGTCGTGCTTGCGCGCCGCGGCAGCGGTGCGCTCGGCGCGCGCCAGGTCGACATCGGCGATCACCATCTGCTCGAAGAAGTCCCGACGCGCGGCGATGCGGGCGACGGCGTCGCCCACCCCGCCGCTGCCGATCACGAGGATCCGCACGTGCCACACCTCCGAGACGACGGGGCTGTCGGCCCCGTGGTGGTCAGCCGCGCTGGCGTCTGCCGGCGCGGAGCGAGCTCACGACCTGGAATGCGACCACCAGGACGAGCGCGAGGACGAACATGAACGAGCTGATGACGTTGGCCTGCGGGGGGATGCCGCGGGCGGCCGACACGTAGACGAACTTGGGGAACGTGGTGAACGAGCCCGAATTGAAGTTGGTGATGATGAAGTCGTCGAAGCTCAGGCTGAAGGCGAGCAGCGCGGCAGCCGCGATGCCCGGCAGCAGCAGCGGGAAGGTGACCCGCCAGAACGCGTGCCACGGCGTCGCGTACAGGTCGGCGGCGGCCTCCTCGAGCGCCGGGTCGAGGCTCGCGACCCGCGCCTTGACCGTGACGACCACGAAGCTGATGCAGAACATCACGTGCGCGATCACCACTGTGGTGAGGCCGAGTTGCACCCGCAGGGACAGGAACTGGGCGAGCAGCGCGGCGCCGAGCACCACCTCGGGCGTCGACATCGGCAGGAAGATCAGCAGGTTGACCAGGGGGCGCCCCCGGAACCGGAAGCGCACGAGCGCGATGGCCAGCAACGTGCCGAGGGCTGTGGCGATGAGGGTGGAGGCCACCCCCACCCGCAGCGAGTTGGCGAACGCCTCGCACACCTGCGGGGCGCCGCACGGGTTGCGCCATGCGTCGAGCGTGAATCCGCGCCACACCAGGTTCGACTTCCCGGCGTCGTTGAAGGAGAACGCGACGGTGTACGCCACGGGCACGAGCAGGTAGAGGAACGCGAGCGCGGCGAACACGGGCACCAGGGCCTCGCCGAGCCGCCACCTGCGCCTGCGGCCCCGCCTGGGCCCGGGCGCCGCGAGGCTCCCGAGGCGGGCGGCCCGGGTGGGCTCGACGGTTGTGCTCACAGGAGCTCCTCCGTCCCGGAGCGCCGCACATAGGCGCCCACGAGCAGCAGGATCGCCGCCATCAGCACCACGGACAGCGCGGCGGCGGTCGGGTAGTCGAGCACCTTGAAGAATCGGGCGTCGATGACCTGCCCGATCATCGAGGTGTTGGTGTTGTTGCCCAGCAGCGAGGAGTTCACGTAGTCGCCCGAGGCCGGGATGAACGTCAGCAGGGTGCCGCCCACGACCCCCGGCATCGACAGCGGGAGCGTCACGGTGCGGAAGGTCGTGAACGGCGAGGCGTACAGGTCCGCCCCGGCCTCGAGCATCCGCGGGTCGAGCCGATCCAGGCTGGCGTAGATCGGCAGCACCATGAACGGCAGGAAGTTGTACGTCAGGCCGCACACCACGGCGAACGGCGTCGCGGTGAGCCGCCCGCCGGGCGGGAGCAGGTGCAGCCAGTGCAGCGCGGAGACCACGAACGAGTCGTCCGCGAGGATCTGCTTCCACGCGATGGTGCGCAGGATGAAGCTGGTGAAGAAGGGCGCCACGACCAGCACGAGCATCAGGCCCTGCAGGAGCCGCCTGCCGCGGGCCCGCACGCCGATGGCGTAGGCGATGGGGTACCCGATGAGCAGCGCCGCGACTGTCGCGATGAGCGCGAAGCCGAAGGAGCGCATGAGCTGCGGCCAGAACTTGGCGAGCGCGTCCGTGTAGTTCTGCCAGTGCAGCGCGGGCTGGTACTGGCCCACGTCGCCGCCCGGCACCGGCACGTACAGCGAGGTAGCCAGCAGCGCGCCCACCGGCACCACGAAGAACAGCGCGAGGTAGGCCAGGCCTGGCAGCAGCAACGGCAGGTGCCCGCGGGAGCGGGTGCGCCGCGGCGTGGGCGCCTGCGCGCCGCCCTCCCCCAACGCGGCGGCGATGCTCACGGCTCGACGTCCAAGTCGGCGATGCCCTCCGCGGCGTCGTCACGCCCGTCGAGGCCGAACGTGAAGTCCACAGCCCACGCGAGGCGCACCTGGTCGCCCGGCGCCGCGCCCGCCCGCCCCGACAGGTTCTGCGCGAACACCCCGAACACGCCCAGGCCCGGGACGTGCACCTCGTACTGCGTGCTCACCCCGGTGAATGAGACGTCGGTGACCGTCCCCGGGCCCACCACGTTCTCGTCAGGGGACACATCCTCGCCCTCGGCGAGCAGCCGCACCTTCTCCGGGCGGGCCCCCACGAGCACGTCCCCGGTGTCCCGCACCGCGCGCGTCGCTGGCACCCGCACCCGCGTCCCGCCGACGTCCACCCCGAGCAGGTCCCCGTCGAGCCGTTCGACCACGACGCCCGGCACCAGGTTGGAGCGTCCGAGGAAGTTCGCGACGAAGGCCGTCCGCGGATGCTCGTAGAGGTCCGCGGGCGGGCCCATCTGCTCGATCTTCCCCCGGTTCATCACCGCGACCGTGTCGGCCATGGTCATGGCCTCCTCCTGGTCGTGGGTGACGTGCACGAACGTGAGCCCGACCTCCGTCTGAATGCGCTTGAGCTCGAGTTGCATCTGCCGGCGGAGCTTGAGGTCCAGCGCCCCGAGCGGCTCGTCGAGCAACAGCAGCGCGGGCCGGTTGACCAGCGCCCTGGCCAGCGCGACGCGCTGCTGCTGCCCGCCGGACAGGAGCGCGGGCCGGCGGTCAGCGAGGTGGCCGAGCTCCACCAGCGCCAGGCCCTCGGCGACCCGGGACTCCACATCCGCCTCGCGCCGACGGCGCAGCCCGAAGGCGACGTTCTCGGCGACGGTCAGGTGCGGGAACAGCGCGTAGCTCTGGAACACCGTGTTCACGGGCCGGCGGTGCGCGCGCGTGCCCGTCACGTCCCGACCGCCAATGGAGATGGCGCCCTCGGTGGGCTGCTCGAGGCCCGCAACCATCCGCAGCGTGGTGGTCTTGCCGCACCCTGAGGGTCCGAGCAGGGCGAAGAACGAGCCGGACGGCACGGTCAGTGTCAGGTCGTCGACAGCGGTGAACGCGCCGAAGCGCTTCGTCACGGCCCCGAGCTCGAGCGCGGCGCCCACGGACGGCGGCGCCGCGCTGGGGTGGGCGGGGACAGTCGTGGTCATCGCGACGACCTCACGCGCCGATGACGTCGAGGAACTCGCCGTTGTAGCGCTCCTCCTCGTCCGGGGTGAGGCTGCGGAACACCTTGACCTGGCTGAGGGTGTCCGCGTTGGGGAAGATGAGCTGGTTCTCGGCGAGCTCCGGATCGATGTCGGCCATCGCCTCCTGGGCGCCCTGCACCGGGGTGATGTAGTTGACCCACGCCGCCACCTGCGCCGCGACCTCGGGGTCGTAGTAGTAGTCGATCAGCGTCTCGGCGCTGGCCTTGTGCGGCGACCCGGTGGGCACCAGGAGGTTGTCGCTCCACAGCATGCCGCCGGCCTCGGGGATCGCGAACTCGAATCTGTCGTCGTTCTCGTAGTTCAGCGCCGTGATGTCACCGGACCAGCCGATCACGGCCACCGCGTCGCCCGAGACCAGGTCCTGCGTGTAGGAGTTCCCCCGCACCTGCCGGATGTGCCCGGAGGAGATCTTCTCCTCGAGCAGCGCGAGCGCCGCGCCGAACTCGTCGTCACCCCAGTCCCCGCTCGGGTCCACGCCCTGGTCGAGCAGGATCAGGCCGATGGTGTCGCGCATCTCGGACAGCACCTCGACCCGCCCGGCGAGCTCGGGCGCCCAGAGGTCGGACACCGAGCCCAGGCCCTTCGGCAGCTTGGCGGTGTCCCACGCGAGGCCGCCGAAGCCCGACTGCCAGGTGAGCGAGTGCGTGCGGCCGGGGTCGAAGTCGACGTCCGCGAGGTTCGGCAGGATGTTCTGGGAGTTCGGTATCCGCGAGCGGTCCAGCTCCTGGGCGTAGTCGAGCCGGATCAGCCGGGCGGCCATCCAGTCCGTGAGCGTGAC
>JAEWEI010000063.1 GCA_023389545.1 Actinomycetes bacterium
TCGAGCTGACCGGCTTCACGGACGGCGGCCTGTACGGCGTCGGCGGGACGATCGACTGGGGCCTGACAGTCGACCCGCCGACGGCTACCGTCGAGGCGACGCTCGACGGCCAGCCGATCGACCTGACGGTCCCGCTGGAGCTGTGGCGGCTGGACCTCGGTCAGCACACGCTGGTCGTGACCGCCACGGACCCGTCCGGCGGGTCCACCACCGAGACCTTCAGGTTCTACCTGAAGACCTCGCTACGGGACCTCGACATCATGCTGCAGAACTTCGAGGCCTCCGGGGTCATCGACCCGGTGGACGTCGTCGCGCTGCGGAACACGCTGTTCCAGGTCCGCGCCGTCGAGGCGCGGGGGAACGACGCCGGGGCGGTGGTCCTGCTCCGCGGGATGCGGGCCCAGGTGCTGAGCCTGGACCTGGACGCGGACGCCGAGGCGGCGCTGCTGCGCAGCATCGACGCGATCATCGTCGAGCTCGGCGGCACGCCGCCGGGCGCCGGGGCGGCAGCCCGGGAGGAGCTCGCCGACCTGGCCGTCGTGCCCGAGGACGAGGGGGACCTGCTGCGCGAGTGATGTGACACGCCGTGCCGGGGCCGCGCCACGCGCCGTCCCCGGCACGGCCGCGTCGCCATGCACGGCACTGCACGGCTCCGCCCCCAGGATTCGAACCCGGACCGCAAGGCACCAAAGGCCTGCGTGCTGCCGTTACACCAGGGCGGACCGGCTCACGCCACCCACTGTGCAGGGGGTGATGTGCGCCTCGGCAGACCAGTCTGCCAGGCCGCGCACGGCATGATGTCCTCGTGGCCACTGACGCGAGACGACAGACGCGCCCCCGGATGACCGGCGTGGAGCGACGAGAGCAGCTGATCGACGTCAGTCGCGTCCTGTTCGCCGAGAAGGGCTTCGACGGGACGAGCGTGGAGGAGATCGCCTCCCGGGCCAAGGTCTCCAAGCCTGTCGTGTACGAGCACTTCGGGGGCAAGGAGGGCATCTACGCCGTCGTGGTGGACCGGGAGATCCAGCACCTGACGAGTGAGCTGACGGCTGCCCTGGAGGTTGGCGGGCACCCCAAGGTGCTCGTCGAGCGGATGGCCCTGACGCTGCTGAGCTACATCGAGTCCTCCACGGACGGCTTCCAGATCCTGGTGCGCGACTCCCCGGTGGCGCAGGCCACTGGCACGTTCTCGAGCCTCATCGGCGACGTGGCCACGCAGGTGGAGCACATGCTCGCCGACCAGTTCAAGAAGCAGGGCCTGGACCCCAAGGCCGCGCCGATCTACTCCCAGATGCTGGTCGGCATGGTGGCCCTCACCGGCCAGTACTGGCTTGACGCGCGCAGCCCCGACAAGTCGGAGGTCGCGGCCCACCTGGTGAACCTGGCGTGGAACGGGCTGTCGGGGCTGGAGCGCCGTCCCCGGCTGGCGAGCGCGCCATGAGCACGCCGGTATCTCGACGGCGAGTAATCTCAGCGCATGGCGGCAGGCAGCACTCCGGCGGATGACGCCGACCACTTCGACGCGGCGGCGACGGCGGGGCGGCGCATGAGCGCGACCCCGGAGGCCACTGGCGGCCCCGGCGAGCCGATGCGCGACGAGGTCGACCGGATCGTCACCGCCTGGGAGCGCGAGCGCCCCGACCTGGACGTCACGCCGCTCACGGTGCTGTCGCGGGTCAGCCGGCTCGCCCGGCACCTGGACCTGGCACGGCGCGCGGTGTTCGCGCGGCACGGCCTGGAGACGTGGGAGTTCGACGTGCTCTCGGCGCTGCGCCGCGCGGGCGAGCCGTACCGGCTCTCCCCTGGCGCCCTGCTCACCCAGACGCTGGTGACGAGCGGGACGATGACGAACCGCATCGACCGCCTGACCCAGCGCGGCTTCGTGTCCCGGATGCCGTCCCCCGAAGACCGGCGCGGGGTGCTCGTCGAGCTGACCGACCTGGGCCGCACGCGGGTGGACGGCGCCCTGGCCGACCTGCTCGACGAGGAGCGCACCCTGCTGGCCGGGCTCGCCGACGAGGACCGCTCACGGCTCGCCGACCTGCTGCGCAGCGTGGTCGCCCCCTTCGACGCCCACTGACGGCAGCCTCACGGGAGCCGCTCCCAGAGCCCGGTGTAGTGGTTGCGGCCGACCTGCGTGAACTCCCCGCGCAACCACCCCTCGAGCGCCGGGCTCATCTCGTTCCTTGAGAGCTGGTTCGTCAGGAGCGCGCCCCGCGCGTCGACGAGCTGCGCCCAGATGACCCGCTCGTCGGGCGCCAGCCCACCGGGCGACCCTGGCCCCTGCGCCGCCCGCGCGTCCGCGGCAGCGAGCTCGGGCGTCGAGTGGCCGGCGTCGAGGGCCAGCCGGACCCCGAAGATGTCCACCACGTCAGGGCATCCCGCCCGGATCTGGTCGCGGCTCACGTCGGCGGCGGCGAGCAGCGACGGGGTCGCGCTCCACGTGCACTCACGCTGCCGGGCGAACGCCGCCAGTGGCTCGTTGTCGAGCGGCCGCCCCCAGCCGGGCGCGACCACGCCGGAGACCACGAGGGGCACCGCGAGCACCGCCCCGCCCGCAATGGCCCAGGGGCGCGCGTCTGACGGCAGCCGAGCCGCCAGGCGCCCGGCAGCGGCGCCGATCAGCAGGCACAGCGCAGGGCCCACGTACGCGGTGTAGTGCGTGCCCCAGCTCGGGGCGACGAGCAGCAGCGCCATCTGGGCCAGGGCCAGCAGGCCCCACCACACCGGGTCAGACCAGTCACGGGCCGCCTGCCGGGCGCGCACGGCGCGGGCCAGCGGGGCCGCGCACCCGGCGAGCATCAGCAGGCCGCCAGCGACGGCGAGCCCATGCCCGATGGTCGGATCGGTGAGGGCCGCCGGGGACACCAGCGTGCCGATCCGCTCCAGGGCGCCCGTCGGGTTGGCCTCGCGGCCCCGTTGGATCGCGACGACGTTCCGCCATGCCGCCGCCGGGTCCGCCGCCGCAAGCGCCAGCGCCGGGGTGAGCCCCATCACGCACCACAGCGCCCCGCGGCCGACGGCGCGCACTCCCGCCCGGGCCCCGACCAGCGCGCCCAGCACCAGCACGTCGGCGGCGCCCCACAGCTTGAACGCGACGGCCAGCCCGGCCATCGCCCCCGCCACCCGCACCGCTCGGGGAGCCGGCCCGGCCCGGTCGCCCGGGGCCCGGCGCAACGCGAGCAGGGCGACCAGCACGCACACGT
>JAEWEI010000075.1 GCA_023389545.1 Actinomycetes bacterium
GAAGAGGGGTCGGGGGACCGTGGCGAGCGTCGCGTGCACGGGGTGTCTCCTCAGATCGAGTGCCGGCGCACTCGCGGGCAGGGGATGAGAAGTGGCTGGTCGTGGGGTGCGGGGTCGATGCCGAGGAGCATCCGGACGCCCGCGGCGCCGAGTTCGTAGTGGGGCAACGCGACCGTCGACAGCGGGGGTCGCAGGTGGGCGGCGATGACGTCCTGGTTGTCGAATCCGATGACGGCGACGTCGTCCGGGACGCGCAGGCCGCGCTCCCGCAGACCGTCGTACACACCCATCGCCACGCGGTCGTTGTGGCAGAACACCGCCGTCGCGGCCGAGTCGACGACACCGGGAACCATCGAGTAGCCGCCCTCTTGTTCTGGGGTGGCGGTGAACACCAGCGACTCGTCGAAGGGGATGCCGGCCTCGTCGAGCGCTGCGCGGTACCCGGCGAGACGGCCGGTCTGCGCGGGTGAGGGGGACGTGGTGTTGATGAACGCGACCCGCCGGTGGCCCGCCGCGAGGAGCTCGGCGGTGGCGGTGCGCCCACCTTGCTCCTCGTCGGGCACGACCGCTGCCAGGCCGCTGCCCTCCGCGAAGCAATCGACGAGGATCGTGTCGGCCTGGTGCAGCGCCTCGGGCACCACGATCTCCCGGTGGTACCACGTCGAGTAGAGGATGCCCCGGACCTGGTGCTCGAGCATCATCGCGATGGCGTCGTTCTCTGCCTCCACGTTGCCGTCGGTGTTGGCCACCAGCAGGACGTAGCCGTGCTTCCAGGCCTCGTCCTGGGCGCCGTGGATGATCTGGCCGGCGAAGGGGGTGGTGGCGATCTCGTCTGCCACGAGGCCAATGAACGGCGATGTCCCGCGTGACAAGGTCTTCGCCAACGCGTTCGGGCGATAGCCGAGCGTGGCGACGGCCTCGTGCACACGTCGCCGCGCGTCCTCGCCGATGCGCGCGCCAGGCTTGTCGTTCACCACGTGCGACACCGTCGCCACGGACACGCCTGCCGCCTTGGCGACGTCGCGCATGGTGACGGGCGAAGCGTTCTTGCCGCGGCCTGTCCTGCTCATCCCTTGGTCGCCCCACTCTCGAGTCCGTTGATCATGGCCTTGTTCAGGACGAGGAATACCAGCAGGAGCGGGGTCACCGTCACGCACACCGCGGCGAACGTTGCCGTCCAGTCGGTGTTCCCCATCGCGCCGATGTAGTTCTGCAGGCCGAGCGGGATGGTCTTCAGGCCGTCGGACAGCACGAACGTGTTCGCGAAGATGAAGTCGTTCCAGATGAAGATGCTGTTCACGAGCACGACCGTGATGATTGTGTTGACCGACAACGGCGACGTGATGCGCAGGAAGATCCGGTACGGCCCGGCGCCGTCCAGGGACGCGGCCTCGTACAGCTCCCTCGGTATGTACTCGTAGAACGAGGAGAAGAGATACACGGACATCGGCAGCGCGAAGGCCGCCAAAGGAATGATCATCGAGAGCCGCGTGTCGAGCAGCCCCACTTGCGCGTAGTCGATGAACAGGGGGACCAGCGCGATTTGCACAGGCACGATGATGCCGAGCAGGAACAGGGCCCGCACTGCGCCGCTGAAGCGGAACCCGAGCACTTGCAGCGCGTAGGCGCCCATCATCCCGGTGACCACGATGAGCACGCTCGCCCCCAGGGTCACCATCAGGCTGTTGACAATGTTCAACCACAGGTTCCCCGTGGCGAAAGCCCGCGAGTAGTTCTCCAGCGTGAACTCGCTGGGGAAGGCGAAGGGGTTGCCCCCCGCGAAGTCCGTCGCCGTGCGAAAACTCGTGAGGAACAGCCACGCGAGGGGATACACCTGGACGATGACGATCACCACGATCGTGATCGTGAGCAACGCGCGGTGGATGCTGAACCTTGACCGCGGTGCGCGGGCGCGTTTAGGCGCAGGGGTGGCGGGCGTGGTGTCCGCCACGGATCGGGTGAGGCCGGGCGCCGTCACGATGCGTCCCTTCGACGGAGCAGCAGGAAGATGAGGCCGACGGCGACCAGGCACTCGACGACGATGAACACGGAGATCGCGCTGGCGTAGCCGTAATCGGTGTGCACGAACGCCGTCTTGTACATGTACGTGGTCAGCAGCTCGGACGCCTGGCCCGGGCCCCCATTGGTGAGCAAGTACGGGATGTCGAAGCCGCGCAGCGCGTACGTGGTCGCCATGATCGTGGTCGTCGTCCACACCGGTCGGATGTACGGGAAGCGGATGCGCCAGAACACCTGCCACCACGAGGCCCCGTCGAGTCGGGCGGCCTCCTCGAGCTCACGGGGCACGGCGATGAGCGCCGCGTAGACGATGAGCATGTACAGGCCCGTGAAGCGCCACCCCTCGGGGATGGACACCGCGGCGAGCACGGTGTCCACCTTCGAGAGCCACGCGGTCTGCAGGTTCTCCAGCCCCACCCCGGCGAGGATCTGGTTGATCAGGCCGACCGGTTCGATCGAGTAGATGCGTTGGAAGAGGAACGCGATCGCGACGGTCGAGATCACCGCGGGCAGCAGGTACAGCGTCTTGACGAGCTCCCGGGCCCGGGGGAGGGCGGTCAACAGCCCGGCCACGGCGAGCGCCCCGCCCAGTTGCAGCACCAGGCAGATCGCGAGATAGCCGAGCGCGTTGCCGAACGCCGTC
>JAEWEI010000197.1 GCA_023389545.1 Actinomycetes bacterium
CCCTGGCCAAGTGCGAATGGGTCCAGAAGGGCCAGCCGCTGTGCCTGATCGGGGACTCCGGCACCGGCAAGTCCCATCTGCTCATCGCGCTCGGCACCGAGGTCGCCATGGCCGGTTACCGGGTCAAGTACACCCTGGCCACGCAGCTCGCCAACGAGCTCGTCGAGGCCGCCGATGAGATGACGCTTGCGAAGACCATCGCACGCTATGGCCGCGTCGACCTTCTGTGCATCGACGAACTCGGCTACATGCAGCTCGACCGTCGCGGCGCGGAACTGCTCTTCCAGGTCCTCACCGAACGCGAGGAGAAGGCATCGGTCGCGATCGCCTCGAACGAGTCGTTCGGCAACCTTCACCGATCCCCGGCTGTGCGCGGCAATCGTCGACCGGCTCACCTTCGGCGGCACCATCCTCGAGACCGGCACAGACTCCTACCGTCTGGCCCAAGCCACCAAGCAACGGCCGACCTGATCGCTGCCGGGCTGCGGGAAGTGGTGTTGACGTAGACCTACATCACTGGCACGAATCGGGCACGAGCGGTGTCAGAACTCACCGACAAGCGGTGTCGGACGAAACCGTCGAAGCCACTTCTTGCCGGTGAAGAGCACGATGTCACCGGTGGCCAGGGTATCCATGCGGCTGTCGTGGCTGGAGACGGCGCCCCAGAAGCGCGCCTGGCCGCTCGGGTGCATCGTCATGAGATCCGCGAGCTGGCTCGGGGTCAGCGTGGCCCGCAGCTCGTCACTGTCGAACCTCACCTCGCGGGCGATGGTGTCGGCCCAGTGCCGTTAGCGTCCGCGTTGCCGAAACTCGGCTGGATGACTACCTGCACGATGCGCTGCCCCCTGCGTCTAGGCCGGGCCGTCGGCGGCCAGGTCGGTGTACTTGCGTGCGCTTCCTCGAGCCTTGTCGACCGGGTAGCGCGTCTCGTTGCGCCCGAGCTTGGCCCTTGCCGCCGCTACCGGGTCGATGCCGCATACATCGGCGAACCGCACCAAGTACATGAGGACGTCCGCGACCTCGTCCTCAACACGGTCCCGCAGCGGGGAGTCAGCTACCTGGATCCCGACCTGCTCATCGGTCAGCCACTGGAGCTCCGCGACGAGCTCCCCCACCTCCCCCGACAACGCCATCGCCAGGTTCTTCGGGGTATGGAACTGACCCCATTCGCGGGCCTCGGCGAACCGGCGCACCGCCTCGGTCAACTGGGCGAGGTCACTCGTTGGCTCCATGGCGCTCACTGTGGCAGAGGCCGGAGAAACAAGCGCACAGCCGAGGGTGGTTCCAGGACGATGAACCTGTCGAGGCGTCAGGCTCAGGTCACATCCACCATCTCGAGGGAAATGGGTCTACTGCGCCAGCAGTCGTCTCCCTTCGGGCTACGTAGGGTACGGCGAGCGGCTAGTACATAGGAGCGCCCGGCCGCACCTGTGCTCGGCCCGGGGCCAGCCCGGCGGTGACGCGTCGGCGCACCGGCGAGGCGCGTGGCTCCGGCGACTCCGCGCGGCAGCGCTGGGCCGGCGCGGCGGCGAGATCGGGTCACCGAATCGCCATGCAACGCCCCGGTTCATCGCTATCGTCCGAAGATGAGGTCGACGCCGAGGGCGACGCTGACGGTGGTGGCGCTGCTCGTCGGCGCCGCGTGGGCGGTGGCGGCGTGCTCCGGCGGCGACAACGCGACGAGCCCGACCGGGGGACCGCCCGACGGCACGAGCCACCTGGAGGTGTCGGACCTCGAGGACCCGCCCCAGCCCGGCCACTTCACGGCCGAGCCCGTCGCCGTCGTCGCGCGCCTGGGCGTGACTGCCGGCGGGTGCGTGACCGTCGACGTCGACGGCGTCGAGCGGATGCCCTTCTGGCCCCGGGGCACCCGGGTCGAGGAGGACCCCGACGACCTCGGCGTCTACGTGGTCACCCTGCCTGGCGGTGCGTCCCTGCGGACCGGCGACACCTTCGAGGCGGTGGCCGTCGTCGACGACGACGCGCAGCCCTTCGGGGAGGAATCGCAGCCCCCGGGCAAGGTGGCCACCCTGATCGCGTTCTGCGCGGTCGACTCGGCGCCCGTGGCGTTCTTCGACGCCACGGCGATCACCCCGTCGGTCGGCTGACCCCGGGTCTCCTCACACAAGGTGGATGTGCAATGAGACAGAGATCCCCGTCCTTTCGCACCGTGCTCCCGTCGCTCGCCGTGGCCGTCGGCCTCGTCCTCGTCGCGCCGGGTGTCGCGCACGGTGTCGAGAAGATCCTGAGCGTGACGCCTTACAAGCAGGAGCAGTCGAACTGGTGCTGGGCCGCCGCCGCCAAGACCATCGTCAAGTTCCAGACCGGCAACGTCGTCGCCCAGTGCACCCTCGTGAAGAACGGCAAGGGCACGTCGTCGTGCGCGAACGTGACGGGAACGAAGGCCAACGTCATGAACGCGCTGTCGAGCAACGGTGTGAACCCGGGCACCGAGCGGCAGCTGGACTGGGCGACGGTCGTGGCGGAGATGAACACGAACCGCCCGGTGTACAGCTCGATCGTGTGGAAGTCCGGTGGCGGGCACGCCCACGTCATCCGCGGGTACTACGACACGGGCTACTCCAACGGCGTCTCGTACGTCGACCCGGCGTCCGGCACCACCACGTCCCGGGAGTGGGCCACCTACGTGACCAACTCGTCGTGGACGACGGGGACCGGGCTCATCTACCTGACGAAGAAGTGAGGCTCGACATGGCTGTACATCCCCGGGTGCCGGCCATCGCCGGCGCCGCGCTCATCCTCGCCTGGTTCGCCGGGACGTCCCCCGCGGCCGCGCAGGACGTCCCCGAACCGGTCGTCACGTGGTTCGCCCAGCAGGCGCCGACCGTGGCGGGCGACGTCCTGGGAGGGCGCGCCGTGGACATCACGGCCCAGGCCCCGCCGTCGGGCGTCTTCACCGTCGGCGACCCGGTCGCCCTGCACCGGTGGAGCGACGGCTTCGTCGAGGGCGAGTCCGTCGAGCCCGCCGTCGCCACCGGTGAGTGGGTGGCACCGCTGTACCGCGACGGCGTCGTCGTGGGCACCATCGCCGCCACCGACTCCGCAGGTGCCGTGACCTTCACCTACCTCGACGACGACACGGCCGCGGGGCTGGCGCTCACGCAGGACCCCGCGGGGGACGTGGTGCACGACCCGCAGCTCGGTGGGCTCGTGGAGGTCGGCGAGGACGGGGACGTCGACGCGCTGTCACGCGCAGTCGCCGCGCCCCTGGCCGGGGTCCACGACGCCGCGGACCTGCAGTCCGCGTTGCAGGCGGCGCACGACCCCGGCGCCCAGACCCTGGCCGCGGACGGCGCTGCCGGCGGACCAGCCGACGGTGCCGGCGTCCGGGAGGCCGTCGGACTCGTGCTGTTCGCCGGAGGCGTGGGGGTGCTGGTCCGACGCCGGATGTCGGTGAGTCCGCGCTGAGTCGAGGCCGGTCGCGCCGCCCGGCGGCGCGACCGGCTGCGGGCCGTGTGCAGGCAGCTAGGTGTATTGACCCGCAGCGTCGGTGACGCGGTCGATAGGTAGGCCGCCGATGCCGAGGTGGGGTCGGTCCAGGTTCTAGTGACTCCCCGCGCCGCGGGCCAACGTCATCCTGGAACTGGGCCTGTTCATGGGGGCTCTCGGCGTGAACCGTGTTCTGATGCTCTCCCCGACCACGCCCGCGATGGCCCTGCCCACGGACCTGCTCGGCATCACGCGCCTTCATCCGTACGTGCCTGATCGCGATGACAACAACCTGCTCGCAGCTCTCGGCCCGGCCGCACGCCAGGCAAAGCAGGTGTTCCGGGACCGAGGACTGCGGACCCGGATCCCGCCGGCAATGCCAGCTCAGGCGGGTGGCGATCACTCACGCATGTTGGAAGACGAGCTCGATCTACTTTGGGCCGCCGTTGACGCTCAAGGCTGGCGGAGGTTTCGACCCAACTCGTCTACGACGATTCGCGTCGTGAGCCCCAAGGGGAAGCGGTTCTCGCTGCGTGTCTCAGCGGACCCCGCGGCGACCCGGTTGGCGCTGCGGGGCTTCACGCGCGACCTGCGCGCGAATGGCCTGCGGGTCAACGATCGCGTGCGCCAGCCGATCTGAGTCGGCTTGTGGGGTGGGGCTCTCCCGCGGGCCCCGTGGCGGGGAACTCCCGCGGGAGAACGACGCTCCAACCGAGCCTCACCCTGCTGGGGGCCCCTACGGGAATGCCGCGCCGGGTCCGGCTCCGACTAGCGCGGTCGAGTTGGTCCTGAGACCACCTGGGTCTCTGTTCCAGGTAGGCGTCGCGCCTACCCCTCTCCGTTCAGATCGAATCCGGTCCCGTGAGAGTAGCTGCTTCCTTCAACTCTCTGAGGTCAGCGTTCGTCGTGGCCTCTACCTTTGCCAGCGCGCGCGAGACGCTGGAGGCCCCCACGCCGAGCACCCGTGCGATGTGCGCGATGCTCTCGCCCTGCTCATGCATCCTCAGGGCGGCGGCGGTGCGCTCGGGGCTCATCACCGAAGGACGGCCGCCGACGCGACCCTGGGCGCGTGCGTGCGCCAGGCCGCGGCGGGTGTTGTCCCGGATGGTGTCCACCCGCAACTGGGCGAACACTGCGACGATTCCGAACAGCGCTCGGCCCATCGGGGTGGTGGTGTCGATGTCCGGCTCGGTCAGGCTCTTGATGTTCACCCCGCGCTCGTGCAGCTCGTTGATGGTCTCGATGGCCATCTTCTCGCTGCCGGCGATGCGGTCGAGCCGGCGCACCACGAGGGTGTCCCCCGCGCGCAGGTAGTCCAAGCATGCGAGCCACGCCGGGCGGTCCTTGACGCGGCTGGACTCGCCCTGGTCGACGAACACCCGGCCCGCGCCGGCGGCCCGGAGCTCGGCCTCCTGCGCGGCGGGGTCCTGGTCGTGCCGGGAGACCCGTGCATAGCCGACGACGTTAGTCATCGCCCTCCACCTCGCCCGATGTCGTCATAGGGGCCGGTGAGTCCGGCATTGGTCCGCCGGGGCGAGCGGGGATTGGCCTCGGGTATCGCATGGGACGCGGTGGCGCCCCTGGGATAGCTCGC
>JAEWEI010000224.1 GCA_023389545.1 Actinomycetes bacterium
GGTGTGGCGCTCCCGGCGCCGGTGCACGCGATCGGCTGAGCGCGGCAAGCCGGCTCAAGCCGCAGGGCGCCCGTCGGGTTCCGGCATGCCGCGGGACCCGACGGCGCCCACGGGCCTCGGGGCGGTCCGCCGCCGGGCCGCGGCCACTCCCACCACGAGGAGCGTCTGCGCGGCGATGTACGTGGACATCACCCACAGGCCCTGGCGCGGCAGCGCCAGCCCCGCGAACTCGCCCAGCGCGATGAGCGCGTCCGAGACGAAGAACAGCGCGCCGCCGATGCCCGCGGCCCGGCTGACGCCAGTTGACAACACCGACATGGCCGCCAGCAGCAGCCCGTAGACCATCACCGGGGCCAGCAGCGCGCCGGCGCCCGGCGCGCATGCGGCGACCAGGCTGGCGAAGAGCAGCGCGTACGGGGCCAGCAGCCACGGCCTCCGCAGCAGCGGCGACCCCCGCCAGTCCGGCACGAAGGCCGCGATGTACGCGACCTGGGCGAGCATGAAGCACGCCACCATGACGAGGAAGGCGGTGGACCCGTCAGCGAGGTCGGGCGCGGAGTCGCCCAGCCAGGACAGGCCGAGCCCGACGAGCAGGAGCCGGGCCCGGCGGTCGAGCGGCGCGGGCACGAGGACCAGGAGCACGGCCACGAGGGCCGGCATCAGCATCCACTGGGTGACGTTCGCGACCCCCACGGCGCCCGCCGCCTGGCTCACGAGGTGGATGGCCACCACCGCCCCATACACCAGCACGGCCGCCCTGGAGCGCCCGCTCCACCGGCCTCGCGTGATCGTCGCGCGCATCTGGGACACCCGTCACCGACTCCCTCCGCCCAGGCGCCGTCGCCCGAGCTCCCGGCGATGCTAATGGCGCCAGCGCCGGGAAGCGGTGGCTCAGATCTCGATCGAGTACATCACCGAGCCGTCGTCCACCTCGTACCCGAGGGCCGCGTACAGCCCATGCGCGCCCGACGGGTTCGCCGTGTCCACGCCGAGGCGCGCGAACTCCATGCCGTCGGCGCGGTACGCGGCCATCGCCCACCCCAGGAGGGCCACAGCCAGCCCGCGGCCCCGCCACCGGCGCCGGACGCCGAGGAGGCTGGTGTACCCGAACGAGTGGCCCACCACCGGCCAGTCCTGCTCGTACCGGGCCGACATCAGGTACCCCGCGACCTCTCCCGAGGCGTCCTCCACCGCCACCCGACTCCAGCCGGGCACGAAGGACGCCGCGCGCAGCCTCCACGCCTCGGCCGTCATCGGCTCGCTCCCCCAATGGTCGGCGAAGGCCTCGTTGTGCGCGCGGCGCACCGCGTCGTCGATCTCGGGCGTCCACGGCGCCAGCGAGAAGCCGTCCACCGGCCTGACGGGAGGGAGCGCTGTGGCGAGCGGACGCCGCATCTCGGTGTAGTAGCGCGTCGGGGCGAAGCCGCACGCGGCGAAGAGCTCCCGCGCGCCCTCATGGGCAGCCTCGAGGTACGTCAGCAGCCGACCGGGCAGGTCCTTGCCGGATTCGGCGAGCAACTGCCGCCCGCGCCCGTCCATCCACGTCACGAGGGCCCGGCCCACGCCCCGGCCCCGCACGTCGGGATGCACTGCGCCCTCGAGGAACGCTCGCACCGTGCCCGCGTCCCCCGGATTCGTGGTCACTTGGCCGAAGGCGACCATCCGGCCCGAGGAGTCGAATCCGGCCAGCGTGTCCAGGGCGGGGCGCTTCCATGCGCCGTCGAAACGCTCGGCGGTCTCCTCGAGCGAGGTTCGGAACGGCGCCGCGTCAGCAGTCTCGGCCGCCCAGCACAGCGCGGCGAGGTCTGCCACATCGGCGACAGTCAACGGCCGCCACGACAGCCCCAGCGACGCCGCCGGCAGCGCAGGCGCCGCGGGTGGCTGGGCACGCTCGGCCAGGGGGCGGCGCAGGTCGATCGTCATGTCGCCACTGTCCACCGCGGGCCCCGGCGCCGTCGAGCGAAATGCCCCCGTCACATGTCGATCCGGCTCCGGTCCAGCCCCTCGGCGCCGGCGATGATGAAGTCCTTGCGCGGCGCCACATCGGAGCCCATGAGCAGCTCGAAGATCTCCTCGGCCCGCTGCGCGCCCTCGACGGTGACCCGACGCAGGGTGCGGTGGCGCGGGTCCATCGTCGTCTCGGCCAGCTGGTCGGCGTCCATCTCGCCCAGGCCCTTGTAGCGCTGGATGTCGTCCTTGTAGCGCTTGCCGGCCTTGTCGAGCTTCTTCAGCGTCGCGGCGAGCTCGGCCTCGGAGTACGTGTACACGTACTCGTTCTTGCGGCTGCCGGCGCCGATCACCTCGATGCGGTGCAGCGGCGGGACGGCGGCGAACACCCGGCCGGCCTCGACCATCGGGCGCATGTACCGGAAGAACAGCGTGAGCAGCAGGGTGCGGATGTGCGCGCCGTCCACGTCGGCGTCGGTCATCAGCACGACCTTGCCGTAGCGCGCGGCCTCGAGGTCGAACGTGCGCCCCGACCCGGCGCCCAGCACCTGGATGATCGCCGCGCACTCGACGTTCTTCAGCATGTCCGTGATGGACGCCTTCTGGACGTTGAGGATCTTGCCGCGGATCGGCAGGAGGGCCTGGAAGTCCGAGGAGCGCGCCAGCTTCGCGGTGCCGAGCGCCGAGTCGCCCTCCACGATGAACAGCTCGCTGCGGCCGACGTCGTCGCTGCGGCAGTCCGCGAGCTTGGCAGGGAGCGTCGAGTTCTCCAGCGCGTTCTTGCGCCGTGAGATCTCCTTCTGCTTGCGGGCCGACAGGCGCGCGCGCATCTCGCCCACGACCTTGTCGAGCAGCAGCGCCGACTGGGCCTTGTGCTCGCGCTTCGTCGAGTTGAGGATCGCCGCCAGCTCCGTGTCGACGACCTTCGCGACGATGCCCCGCACGGGCGCCGTGCCGAGCACCTCCTTCGTCTGGCCCTCGAACTGCGGCTCGGCGAGGCGGACGGTCAGCACGGC
>JAEWEI010000235.1 GCA_023389545.1 Actinomycetes bacterium
GCCCCGCAGCGCCGCTCGGTGATCTTCGAGGTCACCGTCCGGCTGCTGTTCCACACGATGGTCGTCTACTCGCTGTTCCTGCTGTTCTCCGGGCACAACTCCCCGGGCGGCGGGTTCGCCGCGGGCCTCATCAGCGGCGTCGCCCTGGTGACCCGGTACCTCGCGGGCGGCCGCTACGAGCTGGGCGAGGCGGCGCCGGTGCAGCCGGGCCTGCTGCTCGGCAGCGGGCTGTTCCTGTCCGCCGGCGTGGGCATCTTCGCGTTGTTCGCGGGCGGCTCGGTGCTGCAGTCCTGGATGATCGACTTCCACCTGCCCGTCCTCGGCGACGTGCACCTGGTGACGTCCCTGTTCTTCGACGTGGGCGTGTACCTGGTGGTGATCGGGCTGGTACTCGACATCCTGCGCAGCCTCGGCGCGGAGATCGACCAGCAGGCCGAGCAGGGCGACGGCCCGGACTCCTACGACGACATGCCCGTCCTGCTGCCGCAGGGTCCCGGCCCCGCCGAGACGGGAGGCGCCCGATGACCATCGACATGAGCCCCAACATCGTGCTGGTGGTGGTCATCGCCGTGCTGTTCACGGTGGGCGTCTACCTGCTGCTCGAGCGCAGCCTCTCGCGGGTGCTGATCGGCGTGATCCTCATCGGCAACGGCGCGAACCTGCTGTTCCTCATCGCGGGCGGCGCGGCCGGCGCCCCGCCCATCGTCGGGGACGCGCCCGTCTCCGAGATGAGCGACCCGCTGCCGCAGGCGATGGTGCTGACGGCCATCGTCATCACGCTCGGCATGACGGCGTTCCTGCTGGCCATGGCCTACCGCTCATGGCAGCTCCACCGCCATGACGAGGTGCAGGACGACGTCGAGGACCGCCGTATCGCGCGGCTCGCGGCCATCGACGAGCACGCCTTCACCGACCGCGACACCGAGGACGCCGGCGAGACGCTGGACGACGAGGCCGCGGAGACCCGAGACGAGACGGACGAGGTGCTCCGGGGTGCGGAGCCCGCCCCGTCGCCTGGACGCGCAGGGCCGGACGACGCCAGTGGCGACGCCGGACCAGCCGACCCTGAGGAGCGCCCGTGATGAACGACCCGACGTGGCTGGTGCCGCTGCCCGTCGTGGTGCCGCTGTTCGGCGCCGGGCTGGCGCTGGCGTTGTACCGCAAGCCACGCGCGCAGCGCGCGATCAGCGTGATCGCGCTGACCATGGTGCTGATCGCCTCCGCGACGCTGCTGGTGCTGGCCGACAACGGCCCGCTGGTGATCGACGTGGGCGGCTGGGCGGCCCCGGTGGGGATCGACCTCGTCGCGGACCGGTTGTCCGCGCTGATGCTCACCATCTCCAGCGCCGTCACCCTGGCGGTGCTGCTGTACTCGCTGGCCGAGGGCGAGGCGGACGGCGACGAGGCGGCGCCCGTCTCGATCTACCACCCGACGTACCTGGTGCTGACGGCGGGCGTCGCGAACGCGTTCCTCTCGGGCGACCTGTTCAACATCTACGTCGGCTTCGAGATCCTGCTGGCCGCCTCCTACGTGCTGCTGACGCTCGGCGGCACTGGCGAGCGGATCCGGGCGGGCAGCATCTACGTCGTCGTGGCGTTGCTGTCGTCGGTGCTGTTCCTCATCGCCATCGCGATGGTCTACGCCGCGACGGGCACCGTGAACCTCGCCCAGCTCGCCGTCCGCCTGCCGGAGATCGACCCCGGGGTGCGGCTGGTGCTGCAGATCATGCTGCTCGTGGCGTTCGGCATCAAGGCGGCCATCTTCCCCTTGTCCGCGTGGTTGCCGGACTCCTACCCGACGGCCCCCGCGCCGGTCACCGCGGTGTTCGCGGGCTTGCTGACCAAGGTCGGCGTCTACGCGATCATCCGCACCCAGACCCTGCTGTTCCCCGACGGCATGGCCGACGACGTGCTGATGTGGGCGGCGCTCGCGACGATGCTGATCGGCATCCTGGGCGCTGTGGCGCAGGACGACATCAAACGTCTGCTGTCGTTCACGCTGGTCAGCCACATCGGCTACATGATCTTCGGCATCGCCCTGTCCACCACGATGGGCTGGACGGCGTCGATCTACTACGTGGCGCACCACATCACCGTGCAGACGGCGCTGTTCCTCGTGGTCGGGCTGATCGAGCGCCGCGGCGGCTCCACCAGCCTCGACCGGCTGGGGGGACTCGCCAAGCTCGCGCCGGTGCTCGCGATCCTGTTCTTCATCCCGGCGATGAACCTGTCGGGCATCCCGCCGCTGTCCGGGTTCCTCGGCAAGGTGGGCCTGCTGCAGGCTGGCGTCGCGGTGGGCACCCCTCTCGCGTACACGCTCGTGGTCGGCGGCGTGGTGACCTCGTTGCTGACGCTGTACGCCCTGGTCAAGGCCTGGAACAAGGCGTTCTGGCAGACGCCGCCCGCCGAGCTGCCCGACACGCGGCTGCCCGGCGGGATGATCGGCCCGACGGCGGCCCTGGTCGGCCTGGGCCTGGCCCTGACTGTCGCGGGCGGGCCGCTGTACGCCTACACCGAGCGCGCCGCAGTCGCGTTGCAGGAGCGCTCGCCGTACATCGACGCGGTGCTGCCCGATGGCGAGCGGGGCGCAGGGGAGTCGGCCGACGCGGTCTCCGAGCAGACGCCCGCCGACCTGAAGCCGACCGAGGGCCCGGAGGTGCGCCCGTGAGCCCGTCACGTCGCAGGTCGCTGATCCGGCAGTGGCCCACCATCGTGTGGCTGGCCTTCGTCTGGGTGCTGCTCTGGGGCCGCCCGACAGTCGCGAACGCGGTGATCGGGCTGGTGCTGGGCGCCGTGGTGACGGCGACGCTGCGGATGACGCCGATCGCTTTCCACGGGAAGGTGCGCCCGCTGGGCCTGCTGCACCTCATCGCGCGGTTCGCGATCGACCTGGTGCGCGCCTCGTTCGAGGTGAGCTGGGTCGCCCTGCGGCCGCGCCACGTGCCGCATGGCGCGGTGATCGGCGTGCAACTCCGTAGCCACTCCGACCTCTACCTCACGCTCACGGCCGAGCTGTGCTCCCTGGTGCCGGGCTCGCTGGTGGTCGAGGCGCACCGGCTCACCGGGAAGCTGTACCTGCACGTGCTGGACGTCGAGCAGTCCGGCGGCGTCGAGGCGGCCCGCCAGGCGGTGCTGGACCAGGAGGAGCGGGTGCTGCGCGCGCTCGCGTCAGATGACGAGCTGCGCCAGGCCGGGTTGCCGCTGCGGCCCACGCGCCGCCGGGGACGACGTGTGGAAGGGGTGAGCGCATGAGCGGCTGGGTGGTGATCCTGTGCGGCGCGCTGCTGCTGGCCGGCTGCGTCCTCGCCGTCATCCGCATCGAGAAGGGCCCGTCGATGCTCGACCGGACCATCGCGCTCGACATCGTGGTGGCGACCATGATCTCCGCGGGGGCTCTGTACGCCGCCGTGCAGCGGCGCGCCGACATCGTGCCGATCCTGGTGGCGCTCGCGCTGGTCGGCTTCGTCGCGTCGGTGACGATCGCGCGGTTCGCCGCCGTGGAGCCGGAGGGCGAGGGCCGGGTGCGCACCCGCGAGGAGATCGCCGCCGAGGAGCTCGAGCGGATGCGCCGCGAGAACGCGGCCGGGCCGAGCGCCGACCCGGAGGACCAGGACGGCGCCGAGTCGCAGGGCGGGGTCCGATGAGCATCGAGTGGCTGACGGTGGCCGATGTGGTCGCCTCCGTGTGCCTGATCGGCGGCGCGTTCCTCGCGTTCGCCGCCGGCGTGGGCGTGCTGCGCTTCCCCGACCTGCTGTCCCGCATGCACGCGGGCACCAAGCCACAGGTGCTGGGGCTCGTGCTGGTGCTGATCGGGTTGGCGCTGCGCCTGGGACCAGGGCCTGAGGTGGGGGCGCTCGTCCTCGTGGTGCTGTTCCAGCTCATCACGGCGCCCGTGGCCGCCCACATGGTGGGCCGGGCCGGCTACCGCACGGGCAAGGTCCGCAAGGACCTGCTGGTGGTGGACGAGCTCACCATCGACCAGGCGCGCGCCGACAGCGCCGAGCCGCAGAACGTCGCCCCGCCGGTGCCGGACAACGAGCAGCGGCCCGACGCCGGCGAGAAGCCCGACTTCGACTGAGCGCCGGGCCGGGACGCGTCGGGGTCAGTCCCGCGTGATCAGGCCGGGGTGAGGCGGTTGCGGTTCACCCGCGAGGCGAAGGTCTTGGTGCCGCGCGTGGCGAGCACCCGGGACACCGCCACCAGGGCACCCGTGGCAGCCGCGGCCGCCACCAGCTCGCCCAGGCCGGAGTCGCCCTCGTCGTCGGGGCTCGGAGGCTGGTGCCCGCTGGCCGCCTTCCATGCCGCGTTGATCGCCTTGTGCGCGACCCATGCCGCCGCGAGGGCGACGACCGTGCCGGCGACCTTGGCGAGCATCGACTCGTGCTGCTCGTCGTTCACTGGACCTCCTGGGGTGGGGCTGGTCGTGGATGCTGCACACCGTACGCGCGGTGTAAGGTCGCCGCTGAACGACAGGGGAGCGCCACAGCCCTTCCGGCACATGCCGATGGGGCGCAGGGCGCTGAGAGTGCGGGCCGTCCGCAGACCCTCGAACCTGATCCGGGTCACACCGGCGTAGGGAGTCGGGCTTCTCAGTCCCGTCGTCGTCGGCCACGGCGAGCGCCGCGGGACCGGTGGCGTCGGTGACCCCCTCCTGCATATGGGAGGAACTCGCAATGCCACGCATCACCAGCGCCCGTCCGTACGGGCGCCCACACCGGTCAGCCGCGCTCACGGGGGTGGCCCTCGCCGCCGCGACGGCGCTCGCGCTGACCGCCTGCTCGGCCATCGACAGTGGGGACGACGCGTCCAGCACCCCCGCGCAGACCGTCACCCTCGTCACGCACGACTCGTTCGCCTTGAGCGACGGGTTGATCGACGCGTTCGAGGCGGAGTCCGGCCTGACGGTGGAGATCGTCACCCCGGGCGACGGCGGCTCGCTGGTCAACCAGCTCGTCCTGACCAAGGACGCCCCGCTGGGCGACGCGGTGTTCGGCATCGACAACTCGTTCGCGTCACGCGCCATCGACGCGGGTGTGCTCGCGCCGTACGCGTCACAGGCCCCGGCGGCGGCCGACGCGGCGCAGTACGCGCCGGACGACGCCGGCTCCCTCACGGCCGTCGACGTCGGGGACGTGTGCCTCAACATCGACGACACGTGGTTCGCCGAGCACGGGCAGCAGCCCCCGGCCACCCTCGAGGACCTGACGAAGCCCGAGTACAAGGACCAGCTCGTGGTGACCAACGCCGCGACGTCCTCCCCGGGCCTGGCGTTCCTGCTGGCCACGATCGGCGCATTCGGCGAGGACGGCTGGCAGGGGTACTGGGACCAGCTCCAGGCGAACGGCCTCAAGGTCGTCGAGAGCTGGTCGGACGCCTACGACGTCGACTTCTCCGGCGGCAGCGGGCAGGGCCAGCGGCCCATCGTGCTGTCCTACGCGTCCTCGCCGCCGTTCACCGTGCCGGAGGGCGGATCGGAGCCCACCACCTCGGCGCTGCTCGACACGTGCTTCCGCCAGGTGGAGTACGCCGGGGTGCTGGCGAACGCCCAGAACCCCGAGGGCGCCCAGCAGCTGGTGGACTTCTTGCTGTCCGACGAGGTGCAGGCCGACATCCCGGGCTCCATGTACATGTACCCGGTGAGCGGCTCCGTCGAGCTGCCCGCCGAATGGGCCCAGTGGGCGCCGCTGTCCGACGCGCCGTTCCAGGTGGCGCCCGCGGACATCGAGCAGCACCGTGACGAGTGGATCAGGGCATGGACGGACATCGTCACGCGCTGAGCACCCTCACGCCGGACGCGGACCGGGCCCCGGCCTCGACGCCGCCTCCCGTCCCGACCCGTTCGCGGGCCTGGGCAGGGGGCCGGTGGTCGCGGCCGGGGCTTGGGCGCGCCCTCGGGTGGGGGCTGGCGGTGGGCGTCCCGCTGCTGTTCCTCGGGGTGTTCTTCGCGTGGCCCGTCGCCACGCTGGTGGCCCGGGGCTTCACCACCGACGGCGCGGTGGACCTGTCCGCGTTCGCCGACGTGTTCGCCCGGCAGCGGACCTGGCGCATCATCGGGCTCACCCTCGCGCAGGCGGGCATCGCCACCGCCATCGCGCTGCTGCTCGGCATCCCGGGCGCCTATGTGCTGCACCGGCGGCAGTTCCGGGGCCGGGCCGCCGTCCGGGCCTTCGTCACCGTGCCCTTCGTGCTGCCCACCGTCGTGGTCGGCGTCGCGTTCCGCTCGCTGCTCGCCACCGGCGGCCCGCTCGACTTCCTGGGCCTGGACGGCACGTTCGCGGCGATCGTCGCGGCACTCGTGTTCTTCAACTACGCGCTGGTGGTGCGCACCGTCGGCGGGCTGTGGGAGCACCTGGACCCCCGCACCGAGCAGGCGGCGCGGGCCCTGGGCGCCTCGCCGCTGCGCGCGTTCGCGTCAGTGACCCTGCCGGCGCTGGCCCCGGCCATCGCGTCGGCGGCGTCGCTGGTCTTCTTGTTCTGCGCCACGGCGTTCGGCGCCGTGCTGGTGCTGGGCGGCATGCGCTACGGCACCATCGAGACCGAGATCTGGATCCAGACCACCCAGTTCCTCGACCTGCGCGCCGCGTCGGTGCTGTCCGTGGTGCAACTGGTGATCGTCGCGGCGGCGCTGGCCGTGGCGGGCCGGGCTCGCCGCACCCGGGAGCGGGCACTGTCCCTCGCGGAGCCGGTCGCGGCAGCCCGGCCGTTGCGGCTGCGCAGCGGCGTCGACGCGGCGGCCTCCTGCGTCACTGCCGTGGTCGTGGTGCTCATCGCGTTGCCGCTGGTCAGCCTCGTGGTTCGCTCGCTGCGCACCCCGACGGGCTGGGGGCTCGGCAACTACGTGGCGCTCGGCACCACCGGCGGCAGCAACGCGCTGACCGTGACGGTGTGGGAGGCGGCGGCCAACTCGCTGCGCATCGCCCTCGACGCGACGGTGCTCGCGGTGGTGGTCGGCGGGCTCGTGGCGCTCGTGGTCTCACGCCGCCCACGCCGCCGATCGGCCCGGCGGGCGGTGTCGCTGCTCGACGCGGTGTTCATGCTGCCGCTGGGTGTCTCCGCGGTGACTGTCGGCTTCGGGTTCCTGCTGACGTTGGACCACCCGTTCGGCCTCGACGTGGACCTGCGCCGCAGCGCGCTGCTGGTGCCGATCGCCCAGGCAGTCGTCGCGGTGCCGTTGGTGGTGCGGACGGTGCTGCCGGTGCTGCGGGCCATCGACCCGCGGCTGCGCGAGGCGGCGGCCACCCTGGGCGCCGGGCCCGGCCGGGTGCTCGCGTCCGTGGACCTCGCGATGACGGTGCGCGCGCTGGGCCTCGCCGTCGGGTTCGCGTTCGCCGTGTCGCTCGGGGAGTTCGGGGCCACCTCGTTCCTGGCCCGGCCCGATCGGCCCACGCTGCCCGTCGTCATCTTCAAGCTCATCGGCCGTCCCGGCGCGGAGAACCACGGCATGGCGCTCGCCGCGTCGGTGCTGCTCGCGCTGGTGACCGCCGGAATCATCGCCGTCGCCGAGCGACTGCGCGGCCCGGCAGGAGGGGAGCTCTGATGGACGGGCTCATGATCGACGCGCTCAGCGTCCAGTACGGCGACGCCCGCAAGGGCGCGGGGGTCCGCGCCGTGGAGGGCGTGACCCTTGAGCTGCAGCGCGGTGAGGTGCTGGCGCTGCTGGGGCCCTCGGGGTCCGGCAAGTCGAGTGTGCTGCGCGCCGTCGCGGGCCTGGAGCCGTTGGCCGCGGGCAGCGTGTCGTGGGATGGCGCGGACCTGGCCGACGTGCCCGTGCACCAGCGCGGGTTCGGGCTGATGTTCCAGGACGGCCAGCTCTTCCCGCACCGGGACGTCGCGGGGAACGTCGAGTACGGCCTGCGCATGGCGCGGATCCCGCGCGAGCGCCGCCGCGCACGGGTGGCCGAGCTGCTGGAGGTCGTGGGGCTGGCCGGATACGGGCCGCGTGCGGTGGCGACCCTGTCCGGCGGGGAGCGGCAGCGCGTCGCGCTGGCCCGCGCGCTGGCGCCCCAGCCGCGCCTGCTGCTGCTCGACGAGCCGTTGTCCGCCCTGGACCGCGCGCTGCGCGAGCGCCTCGCGGACGACGTGCGCTCGGCGCTGACCGCCACCGGCACCACAGCGCTGTTCGTCACGCACGATCATGACGAGGCGGCCACCGTTGGCGACCGTGTCGCGGTGATGAGCGCGGGCCGGCTGCTGCAGGTCGCGCCGCCCGCCGAGCTGTGGCGGCGCCCGGCGACCCGGGAGGTTGCCGAGTTCCTGGGGTATCAGGCGTTCGCCGACCTGCGCTCCGAGCAGTGGCGCGCGCTGCGCCAGGCCGTCTGCCCGGACGGGCCGACGCTGGCGAAGGTGCCCGTTGGGGCGGAGGCGCCCGTTGGGGCGGAGGCGCCCGTTGG
>JAEWEI010000252.1 GCA_023389545.1 Actinomycetes bacterium
TCGGCGATCTCCGCGGGCGCGATGCCCGGCAGGAGCCACGCGAGGTCCTCGTCGCTGACCTTCACGACATCGGACTGCAGCACCAGCGCCTCGACCACGGGCAGCGCCTGCTCGGGCGAGCCCATCAAGGCGGGGCGCAGGTTCGGGTCGTAGGTGATGGTCGAGGTGGGGCGGTGGTTCTCGACGAGCTGCGCGACCTTCCGCGCCCCGGGCTCCAGCACGGCGGCGATCGAGCCGGTGTGCACCACGAGCGGGGGCTCGTCCGAGCCCTCCCACTCGCTGGGGAGGTTCCAGTCGAGGTCGAAGTCGTAGGTCGCGACGCCGTCCTCGTCCAAGAGCGCCGTCGCGATGGACGTCGAGATCGCCGACTCACTGCCCTGCAGCATCCGCACCCCCGAGGCCTCGAGGTGGCGGTTCACGAGCGCGCCGTAGGCGTCCTGGCCGAGCCAGGTGAGCAACTCCGCGTCCCGCCCCAGCCGGGCCAGCCCGAGTGCGACATTGGCGGGGCTGCCGCCGACGTGCTCGCCGACCGAGCCGTCAGGGCGGCGCACCACGTCCACCAGGGCCTCGCCGACCACCAGCGCGCGTCCGACAGTGCTCATCGGGCGTCCTCCTCGTCGGCGCCGGCCGGGCTGTCCAGCCCCTGCGCGGCGGAGAGCCGCTCCCGGGCCCCGTCCAACCACTGCTGGCAGCGGTTCGCGAGCGCCTCACCGCGCTCCCACAGCACGAGCGACTCCTCCAGGCTCGCGCCGCCGGCCTCGAGCCGGGCGACGACGGCGATCAGCTCGTCGCGCGCCTCCTCATAGCTGAGCGCGGCGAGGGCGTCGTCGGGGACGGGGGACTCGGGGGCAGTGGGCTTCGGCACGGGACCAGTCAACCAGCAGCCGCCGACGTCCCGCGAACCTCCGTCGTCGAGGTCACCGCCGCGCGCAGCTCGCCCAAGGCCACCCGCACGCGCAGCGCGTCACCCTCCGTGACCTCGGCGGGATCGCGCACCACGGCGCCGTCGCCGCGCTGCACCACCGCGTACCCACGCTCGAGGGTCGCCGCGGGGGACAGCGCCCGCACCTGCGCGGCGAGCCGCTCGGTCTGCCCCGCCGCGCGGCTCAGCAGCAGGTCCAGGGCACGGCGCGCGGTGTCCCGTGCTCGATGCACGTCATGCTCCCGGACGTCGACCAGAGTCCCCGGCTGTGCGAGCACGGGACGCGAGCGCAGCGCCTCCAGCCCGGCGCGCTCCCGCACCACCCGGTGCGTCAACGCCGCGCGCATCCGCCCCCGGGCCTGCGTCAGCCGGGCCCGCTCCTCGCCCACATCCGGCACGATCCGCTTGGCGGCGTCGGTGGGGGTGGACGCGCGGTAGTCGGCGACCAGGTCCAGCAGCGGCGTGTCCGTCTCGTGGCCGATGGCGCTGACCAGCGGCGTGCGACAGGCCGCCGCGGCGCGGACCAGCGTCTCGTTGCTGAACGGCAGCAGGTCCTCCACGGCCCCACCGCCGCGGGCCACCACGATCACCTCGACGTCGGGGCGCGCGTCGAGCTCGGCGATGGCCGCGCTGACCTGCGCCACTGCGCCCACGCCCTGCACGGCGACCTCGCGGATGACGAACTCGACCTGCGGCCAGCGGGCCCGGGCGTTCACCACCACGTCATGCTCGGCCTTCGACTCGCGCCCGCACACCAGCCCGACCACGCGCGGCAGGAACGGCAGCGCGGCCTTCCGGTCCGCGTCGAACAGCCCCTCGGCGGCGAGCACGCGCTTGAGGTGCTCGATCCGGGCCAGCAGCTCGCCGACGCCGATGGCCCGCACCGCGTCCGCGTTGAGCTGGAGCGTGCCGCGCTTGGTCCAGAACACCGGCTTGGCGTGCACCACCACATGCGCGCCCTCCTGCACCGAGGTCGTCGCGGCGGCCAGCACTCCCGCAGGCATCGACACCGGCAGGGACATGTCCGCATCGGTGTCGCGCAGCGTGAGGAACGCGATGCCCGAGCCCGGGCGCCTGTTGAGCTGCACCACCTGGCCCTCGACCCACACCGGCGCCATCCGCGCCACGTAGTCGGCGATCTTCGACGACAGCAGCCGCACCGGCCACGGGTTCTCCGCCGTGGTGTCCAGCGCCCGCGCGGGGAGCCCACCTGCCGCCTGGCCCTCGCCCGCGCTCACGCGTCACGCCCCTGTCCCGTGTTCCTGATCTGCACCCGACCAGCCTGTCATGCGCCGGAGACATGCCCGGGGGCGTTGCTCCACGTCGACGGCAGTCCCGGCGGCGTGGAGACGGCTGGTGACGAGTCTGTGGCGGGGCGGCGCCCGGGCGAGCCGGGCGGGGCGGATGCTCACGGGGCCTGCCTAGACTGGCGGGCGTGACCACCTCGATGCCCTCGCCCCTCCGCAAGCGCGTGCTGCTGGCGGCGCCGCGCGGCTACTGCGCCGGAGTCGACCGTGCGGTGATCGCCGTCGAGAAGGCGCTCGACCACTACGGCGCCCCGATCTACGTGCGCAAGGAGATCGTGCACAACAAGTACGTCGTGGAGACCCTCGCGGCCCGCGGCGCGATCTTCGTCGACGAGACGGACCAGGTGCCCGAGGGCGCCCGCGTCGTGTTCTCCGCGCACGGCGTGTCCCCGGCGGTGCACGCCGCGGCCGAGGCCCGCTCGCTGCAGACCATCGACGCGACCTGCCCGCTGGTGACGAAGGTGCACAAGGAGGCGGTGCGCTTCGCCTCCGACGACTACGACATCCTGCTGATCGGCCACACCGGCCACGAGGAGGTCGAGGGCACGCAGGGCGAGGCCCCGGAGCACATCCAGGTGGTCAACTCCCCGGCCGACGTCGACGACGTGGTGGTGCGCGACCCCGACAAGGTGGTGTGGATCTCGCAGACCACGCTGTCCGTGGACGAGACCATGGAGACGGTGCGGCGGCTGCGCGAGCGCTTCCCGACGCTGCAGGACCCGCCGTCGGACGACATCTGCTACGCCACGCAGAACCGCCAGGTCGCGGTGAAGAAGCTCGCGCCCGAGTGCGACGTGGTCATCACCGTCGGGTCGGCGAACTCGTCGAACTCGGTGCGCCTGGTCGAGGTGGCCCTGGACGCCGGGGCCCGCTCGTCCTACCGGGTGGACCGCGCCGCGGAGATCGACCCCGCCTGGCTGGAGGGCGCCACGACCGTCGGCGTGACGTCCGGGGCGTCGGTGCCGGAGATCCTGGTGCGCGACGTGCTGGACCTGCTGGCCGAGCACGGCTTCGGCGAGGTCGAGGAGGTCCGCGCGGCCACCGAGGACCTGATGTTCTCTCTGCCGCGCGAACTGGCCTCGGACCTCAAGCGGATGGGCGTCAACGTGAGCACCCCGCGCCGGGGCTCGCGCCGCGACCTGAGCATCCAGCCGCTCTGACCTTCGGCGGCTGGTGGGCGGTCAGCGCCCGGCAGCGCTGTCGAGCTCGTCGAACGCGACGTAGCGGTCGCTTGCCGAGGCCAGCAGCTCGGGTGCGCTGACGGCGCTGAGCTGGGGGTTGGCTGCGGGTGGCGTGGCCAGGTCGCCGTCGACGACCCGCAGGTCGGCGAACCTGCGCGCGCTGACCAGCACCCGGGTCTCGAGCGAGGACACCGTCTGGTTGTACGCGCCGGCGGCCGAGTCGATCGCCCGGCCGAGCTTGGCCAGGTGCGAGCCCATCGTCGCGAGCCGCCCGTGCAGCTCCTTGCCGAGCGTGAGCACCTGCTGGGCGTTCGACGCGAGGGCGTCCTGCCGCCAGGCGTAGGCGATGGTGCGGAGCATCGCGAGCAGCGTCATGGGCGTGGCGATGACGACGTTGCGCTCGAAGGCGTGCTCGACGATCGTCGGGTCCTCCTCGACGGCCGCGTGCAGGAACGCCTCGGCTGGCACGAACATGACGACGAACTCCGGCGCCGGCGCGAACTGGTCCCAGTAGCGCTTGGCGGCCAGGTCGTCGACATGCGCGCGCACATGCCGGGCGTGGGCCTTGAGCCGGGCCGCCCGGACAGCCTCGTCGGCGGCCTGGGTCGCCTCGAGGAAGCCGAGGAAGGCGACCTTCGCGTCGACCACCACGTTCTTCCCCCCGGCGAGCTTGACCACCATGTCGGGGCGCAGCAGCCCGTCGTCGGTGCGCACCTGGTCCTGCTCGACGAAGTCGACGTTCGCGAGCATCCCTGCGGACTCCACGACGCGCCGCAACTGTTGCTCGCCCCACTTGCCGCGCACCTGCGAGGAGCGCAGCGCCGTGACGAGCTGGGACGTCTCGGCCCGGAGCTGCTCGGAGGTGGCGTGCATCGCCCGCACCTGCTCGCCCAGCGCGGCCTGCCCCTCGAGCCGGGCCTTCTCGGCGGTGGTCAACTCGTGGCGCACCGCGTCGAGGGTGCGGCTCAGCGGCTCCACCATCGCGCGCACCGCCTGCTCGCGCTGCGCCAGCTCGCCGACCTGCGACTGCTGGCTCGCCGCGAGCCGCTGGTGCGCGAGCGCCAGGAACTGCTCGTTGTTGCTGGTCAGCGCGTCGGCGGCCAGGGCGCGGAACTGCTCGGCGAGCCGCTGCTGGTCCTCGCGGACGCTCGCGAGCCGGTCGGAGTGCGCGGCGCGCTCGGCAGCGAGCTGCGCCTGCGCGCGGGCGGCGTCCACCTGGGCGGTCCGCAGGTGAGCGGCGGATCGCCTGCTCGCGGCGAACGCGCCCACGAGCACACCGACGACGAGCGCGAGCAGCACAGCCAGGATCTCCATGGCGTCACCGTGTCACGGACCGCCCACACGCCGGAAACCGCCGTCGGCCGCCCCAGGGCGCCGTTAGCCTGGCCGCGTGACCGAGAGCAGCGCCGCCCACGAGCCCGCCCCGCCGCAGCCGCCCGCCCCCGTCGTCGACGCCACGGAGCCGACACGCGTGGCAGCCGCCCCAGCCGCCCCTGCCGCTCCCGCCGCGCTGGAGCTGCGCGGGTTGTGGAAGAAGTTCGGCGCCAAGGTCGCCGTCGCCGGCATCGACCTGGTGGTTCCCGCCGGCTCGTTCTACGGCCTGGTCGGGCCCAACGGCGCCGGCAAGACGACGTCGCTGTCGATGGCCACGGGCCTGCTGCGCCCCGACTTCGGCCAGGTCCTCGTGCTCGGCCAGGACCTGTGGGCGGATCCGGTCAAGGGCAAGTCGCTGCTCGGCGTCCTGCCCGATGGCGTGCGGCTGTTCGACCGGCTCACCGGCGAGCAGCTCGTCACCTACGCGGGCCTGCTGCACGGGCTGGACCGGGAGACGGTCGCCGCGCGCGCCGCCGACCTGCTGGCGGCCCTGGACCTCACGGCCGACGCCCGCACGCTGGTGGTCGAGTACTCCGCGGGCATGACCAAGAAGATCGCGCTGGCCTGCGCCATCGTGCACGCCCCTCGAGTGCTGGTGCTCGACGAGCCGTTCGAGGCGGTCGACCCGGTCTCGGCGGCGAACATCCGCGAGATCCTCACGTCATACGTTGCCTCCGGCGGCACCGTGATCGTGTCGTCGCACGTGATGGACCTGGTGCAGCGCATGTGCGACCACGTCGCGGTGATCGCGAACGGGCACGTGCTGGCGGCGGGCACCGTCGACGACGTCCGTGCGGGCGCGAGCCTCGAGGACAGGTTCGTGGAGCTCGTCGGGGGCCGGAGCACGGGGGAGGGCCTCGCGTGGTTGCGCACCTCGTCTCGCTGAAGGTCGCGCTGCTGCGCAACGGGCTGCGCCGATCGGCATGGCAGGTGGTCGGGCTGATCGTGGGCCTGCTGTACGGCCTGGGCCTGGCGGTGCTGTTGCTGGTGGGGCTGGTGGCGCTCGCCGTGCAGTCCGACCAGGAACTCGCCGCAGTGGTCCTGCTGCTGGGCGGCAGCCTCCTCGTGCTCGGCTGGTGGGTCGTCCCGCTGGTCGCCTTCGGGGTGGACGCGACGCTCGACCCGCAGCGGTTCACCACGTTCTCGGTGCCGCGACGCTCGCTGCTGGCCGGGCTCGCGATCGCCGGCCTGGTCGGCATTCCGGGCCTGGTGACGGTGCTCGTGGCACTGACCTCGGCGGTGGTGTGGTGGCGGACGCCCGCCGCAGTCGTCGCTGGGCTCGTGGGCGCGGCGCTCGCGGTGGCGCTGTGCGTGGTCGGCTCGCGCGCCACGACGACGGCGCTGGCCCCGCTGGTCACGCGGCGCAAGGTGCGCGAGCTCGGCGCTATCGCGGTGCTGATCCCGATGTTCCTGCTGGGGCCGATCATGGGCGCGGTGGGCAGCGGGCTGTCGAGCATGTCTGACACGTTCCCCGAGGCCGCGCAGGCAGTGGGCTGGACGCCGTTCGGGGCGCCGTGGGCGCTCGGCGTCGACGTCGCCGCCGGGCAGTGGGCGCCGGCCGTCGCGAAGCTCGCCATCGGGCTGGTGACGCTCGCCGCGCTGGTGTGGGTGTGGGACCGGGCGCTGACCCGTGCGCTCACGGGCGGCGAGCAGCGCGAGGGCCCTCGGGCGAAGGCCCGCGGCCTCGGCTGGTTCGACCGCTTCCCGGCGACGCCCGTGGGAGCTGTGGCCGCGCGGAGCCTGACCTACTGGCTGCGAGACCCCCGGTACGCGGGCGCTGTGATCCTGGTGCCGTTGGTGCCGGTGCTGTTCCTCTTCCTGGGCGGCCGTGGCACCTCGCTGCTGCTCTCGGCGCCGATCGCGGCGCTGCTGTTCGGTTGGGGCATCGCCGCGGACGTCGCGTACGACAGCACGGCGTTCTGGACGCACGTCGCCGCCCCGATCCGCGGCGCCGTGGACCGGTGGGGACGGGCCTGCGCGGCACTGGCCCTCGGCGTGCCCGCCACGTTGCTCATGTCCGTCGTGGTGGTCGCGCTGGTGGGGCGCTGGGACCTGATCGTCCCTGTCGTGGGCTACAGCCTCGGGGTCCTCGCCACCGCGACGGGGGCGTCGAGCTTCATCTCGGCGCGGGTCGTCTACCCGGTGCCGAAGCCCGGCGAGAACCCGTTCTCCACGCCGCAGGGAAGCCAGACCGCGGCGATGGTCTCGCAGATGGCGGGCATGGCGGGGATCCTGCTGCTGGCGCTGCCCAGCACCGCCGTGGCCGTGGCGGCGGTGCTCACCGGCGCGACGTGGCTGGGCCTGCTCGCGGCCGCTGTCTCGCTGGCGCTGGGCGGCCTGTTCCTCGTGGTGGGCGTGCGGATGGGCGGCGCCCAGTACGACAAGCGGGCCCCGGATCTGCTCACCACGATGCGCGGTTTCGCCTGACCTCGCGGCGGCATTCGCAGCGCCTCGGCCCGGCATTCGGCTTGGCCACGTAGCATTGCCCGACGTGGCACTCACCATCGGCATCGTCGGCCTGCCCAACGTCGGCAAGTCCACCCTTTTCAACGCACTGACCCGCGCGCAGGTGCTCGCGGCGAACTACCCGTTCGCCACCATCGAGCCCAACGTCGGCGTGGTCCCGCTGCC
>JAEWEI010000244.1 GCA_023389545.1 Actinomycetes bacterium
GATGGCTCGGATGGCCCTCCGCGGAGGCCCCAGCACTGCCGACCTACGCCGGCGAGGGCGTCCGCGAGCGCGTGCTCGGACTCGAGGAGCACGACACGGGAGCCGTCGACCAGGTCTTCGACTGGCATCCCCTCCCCGCACCCGCGTACCAGGTCGGACCATTCCGTCTCCAGAGCTGGCCGCTCCCGCATCAGGTGCCGAACGCCGGGATCCGCCTGACCACCGCCGACGGCCTCGTGGTCGCCTTCACAGGGGACAGCGGCCCCTCCCCCGACGTGGTCGAACTGGGGCGCGATGCCGATCTGTTCATCGTCGACGCCACCGACCGACCGCTCGGGTCCCCCACAGCGGTGGACCCCGTGCATCTCAGCGCCCGCGAGGCGGGCGAGGTCGCGGAGGTGTGCGGCGCGCGACGGCTGCTGCTGACGCACTTCTGGCCCGACCATGACAGGGCGCTGTCGCTGGCGGCGGCCCACCAGGTGTATAGCGGGGAGATCCTGCTCGCCGACGAAGGCGCAGTGATCCCGCTGCGCTGAGTCGGTTGTCTTGCGTCGGTGCGGCACGGCGAGTGGGGTGAGGCACCTCACGGCCGCCTGGGCCGACCGGCCGGGCGCCGAGCGATGTACCGTTTCCTCGCTGTCTGACCGACGAGAGCGTCGGGTCTGGTCTGGCGCCTGTGGGCGCCGATCGGGGCTGGAAACCCCGGACGCCACCCACCGCCGTCGAAGGACCTCCTGTGCCGACCCCTGCTCCGAACGCGCCCACGCGGCGCTGGTGGATCCTCGCCACCGTCTCGCTGACCCAGCTTCTTGTCGTCCTCGACGGCACCATCGTGAACGTCGCGCTGCCCAGCGCGCAGGCCGACCTCGGCCTGTCGGACACGTCCCGCCAGTGGGTCATCACCGCCTACGCCCTCGCGTTCGGCGCGCTGCTGCTCCTCGGCGGCCGCATCGCCGATTTCTGGGGCCGACGCCGCACCTTCGTGCTCGGCCTCGTCCTGTTCGGCGCCGGCTCCGCATGGGGCGGCCTGGCGCACTCCGCCAGCGAGCTGCTGATCGCCCGCGGCGCCCAGGGCGTCGCCGCGGCGCTCATGGCGCCCGCCGCGCTGGCGATCATGACCATGACGTTCCCCTCCGGGCGGGAGCGCAACACGGCGTTCGCGATCTTCGGGTCGGTCGCCGGCGCCGGCTCGGCTGTCGGGCTGCTGCTGGGCGGCGTGCTGACCGAGTACCTCAGCTGGCGGTGGTGCCTCCTGGTGAACGTGCCGTTCGTCGTGCTCGGCGTCGTCGGCGCGCTCACCCTGCTCACCGAGAGCCGCGCCGAGGGCGACCGGCGCTACGACATGCTCGGCGCAGTGACCGTCACAGCCGGGCTCGGCTCGCTCGTCTACGGCCTCACCCTGGCCGAGGAGTCGTGGACGTCCGTCGGCACGCTCGGTCTGCTCGCGCTCGGAGTGCTGCTGCTGGCGCTTTTCGTCGTCGTCGAGGCCCGGTCCAGCCACCCGCTGCTGCCGCTGCGCGTGGTGCGGAACCGCGCCCGCGCGGCCGCTTTCTCGCTCCAGGCCCTCACCGGCGCCGTGATGATCGGCGCGATGCTCTACCTGACCTTCCACCTGCAGATCGTGCTGGGGCTGAGCCCGCTGTTCGCGGGCCTGGCCACGCTGCCGATCACCGCGGGCATCATGATCACGGTCCCGTTCGCCACGAGGCTTCTGAACCAGATCGGCCCGCGCCGTCAGTTGATCTTCGGCCCGCTCATCGCCGCGGCGGGCATCGGCTACCTCAGCTTCATCACCGTCGGCGGCGGGTACTGGTCGCATGTCTTCCCTGGCGTCCTGGTGATGGGCGTGGGCATGGGCTTCACCTTCGTCCCGCTGCAGAACCTGTCGCTGCTCGGTGTGGCGCCGCACGACGCTGGCGCGGCCGCCGCCACGGCCAACGCGTCCAACCAGATCGGCGGCTCGATCGGCCTCGCCGTCGTCACCGCCCTGTACGTGGCAGTCGTCAACGGCGCGGGGGACCCGAGCTCGCCCGACGCCGCGGTCGACGGCTACTCCGCGGTGTTCCTGCTGGCCGCCGGGCTCCTCGTGAGCGCCGCCGTCCTCGCAGCCGCGTTGATCGGAAAGGACGCCATGCGGGACGCGGCGCACGCCGACCACGCCCCGGCCTTGCACCTCGCGTGATCGGCGCCCCGCTGGCCGGCCCTCCACGGGGCCTGCCGGCGGGGCGGCGCCTCTCGAGCGTCGCGATCGCACCGCAAGCCTTGACTGTTAGGTCAATGCCAGCGCGCCACCCCAGCTCCGAGAGAGCGGCGAGCGCGCCGGTGGACGGCGGCGGTGGACCGTCAGAGCAGATCAGCGACCGAGCGCAGCACGACGTCGGCGCCGGCGGCCCGGAGCTCCTCGTCGTCGTCACCGCCCGTGAGCACACCCACGGCCGTCAGACCCGCTCCCTTGGCGCCGGCCATGTCGGCGCAGGTGTCGCCGACGAGCCAGACCTCCGGTCCGAGAGCGATGCCCAACCTCTGGCCCGCGGCCGCGGGCAGTTCCGCACGGCTCGCCCGCCAGTCCCCGAAGCCCCCGTCCCGGTGAAAGGAGAACCCGCGATCCAGGCCCAGACCGGTGAGCTTGAGCCGCGCCACGCCGTGCACGTTGCCCGTCACGAGGCCCAGTGGCGTCCCGCGCGACCGCAGCGCGTCGAGGACGTGCGCCGCCCCGGGGACCGGTCGTCCGACGAGGGCGGTCCCGTCCGCGAGCGCGTCCGCGTAGGTCGCGACGTACCGCTCGACGAGAGCGTCGAGCGGCGAGCCGGCACCGTTCCTGCAGCAGCTCCATCGCATCCGTGAGCTGGCGCAGGGCGCCCAGGTCGTCCGACGTGGAGCGGGCGCCCAGCATCACGGGCGCCCACATCGCGGTGCCGTCATGCAGCCGCCGCCTCCCGTTCGCGGCCGTGCGGAACAGCATCTGCGCGTACGCGGGCTCGGTGCACAGCGCGCGCAGGACCTGGTCGTGGCTGGCGGCGCCGATCCCGCGCCACGATCCCGTCGACTGGTCGAAGGTCGGCTCCAGGCCGTGCCGGAGCAAGCGGGCGCGCGCCGCCGCCCCGTCGTCGCTGCCGGCCGGGATAGCCAGCGCTTGCAGGTCGGCTCCGACCAGGGGTGCCAGCAACGACCTGCCAGCGTCGTTCACCACCTGCGCGAGGCTGCGGTAGGCCACGCTCGAGACGAGCCGCAGCTGCGCGGCCGACCGCTCCTTGAGCCACTGCTCCACCAGCAGACTGACCGCGACGAACGTGACGACAGTGGTCACGGTGCTGGCCGTCATGGGGTGCGCGGCGTACCAGTCCGCCCCGGGCGGAATGAAGTCCGCGAGCGTGAGCAGCGCGAGGAGCCCGATACCGCCGGACAGCGCCCCCAGGAGCCGCCGCCGGGCGCGCCGATCCGAGTCGCGCATCCCTCAGCGCTGCTCGGCCGACGCGGCGAGCACACCGCGGTCATCGGAGGTGAAAGCGCAGGTCGTCACGGAGAGGGAGGCTACCTCGCGCGCACTGCCGAGTGGCTTCTGAGATGGTCGAACAGCGAAGTGTCCGCACCGACACTTCTCCGAGCACACGCGCGCGATCTCCCCCGTGTGATCGTGCGGGTCGAGATGCTATTGGTGGCGCGTCGCCTATACAGATACCATGATCTGTGAGGCGAGACGACAGGAGGAGCTACGTGACCAGGAGAAACGGCCTCGTGGACCGGCCCTTCACACTGGCCGATGCCTCCAGCGAGGGCATCTCGGCTAGGACGGTGCAGCGCCAGGCTGAGTCTGGAGACCTCGAGCGACTCGCGCGAGGTCTGTATGCGCACACCGCCTCAGCCGCGTACGACGTCGACCTGCTCGCTGCCCGGTTGCGCGCGCCCCAGGCGACGATCTGCCTGACGAGCGCGCTCGCGCATCACGGGCTCGTCGACGAGATCCCCGCGCGGACGGATCTGGCGCTTCCCCGAGGCGAGTGGCGCCCGACGGGGCAGGCGTCTGTCAGGTGGCACCTGTTCGACGCGCGCACGTTCGCCGTCGGCCGGACCACGACGCCGATCACCGGCTCGAGGCGGCGGATCGGTGTGTACAGCGCCGAGCGGTCGATCGTCGACGCGTTCCGCCTACGCTCGCAGGTCGGACACGAGATCGCGGTCGAGGCTCTCCGGGAGTGGTTGCGGCGACGCGGCAGCTCGCCCGCCGCGCTCCTTACCATCGCGCAGCAGCTCCCGCGCGCCGAGGCCCCGCTGCGTCAAGCTCTGAGTTACCTCGCATGACTTCCCGCGAGGTATACGTCGCGATCCAGCGGCGGGCGCGCAAGGACGGCCGATCGACCCAGGAGCTCCTGACGCTGCACGGGCTCGAGCGGTTCCTCTCCAGGCTGATGGCCACGCAGTTCCGGCGGGACTTCGTCCTCAAGGGTGGGGTACTGCTCGCCGCGTACGGCCTGCGCCGCCCGACGCGGACATCGACATGCAGGCCCAGGACTTCGCCCTCGACGAGCAGCACCTGCGAGGGGTTGTCGCCGCCGTCGCCGCCGTCGACGCGCGCGATGGCCTCGAGTTGGACACCGACGATGTCGCCGTCGAGGCGATCCGCGACGAGCACGAGTACTCCGGACTGCGGGTCACCGTGCCTGCGAAGATCTGGACGTACGACTTCAAGATCAAGCTGGACGTGTCCACCGGCGACCCCATCCTGCCCGCCGCTGAGACGATCCAGCTGCCCACGATCCTGGACGACGCCCCGATCACGATGCTCGGCCACCCGATGCCGATGGTCGTCGCGGAGAAGACCGTGACGATCCTCCAGCGGGGAACGACCTCGACGAGGTGGCGGGACCTGGTCGACGGGCGCTCACTGGCCCGCAAATACCCGTTCACCGCTGGTGAGCTCGCTGCTGCTGCAGCAGCCGTCGCCGGACACCGCGAGGTCCAGCTCGCACCCATCGGACCGCAGGTCGCCGGGTACGGCACCGTCGGCCAGGCCAAGTGGTCAGCGTGGCTGCGCACCCGCGACATGGCCGAAGTCGCACACCCCAGCATCGACGACCAGGTTGCTGAGATCGCCGCGTTCGTCGACCCGGTGTACTCCGGGGTCCTCGGCGCGCGTGCACGATGGGACCCGCGCGCGTACTCGTGGGCCGTCGCGGAAAGCTGACGCCGAGGCCCTGGCGCTGCGCTCGAGCCCAACGACGCCCTCGGCCGGCAGCGGCAGACGAGACCTTCCGACAACTGCGACGACCGACGTGGCCACAGCACCTGGCGCGAGAGGGAATGCGCGGAGTGGCGTCCCTGATAGTGGTGTAGCCGTCGGGGCCGTGGTCGTTGTAGACGACGACGCGGTCACCGCGTGATCCTTCGAGTGAACCTCTCACAGCACCCTCGAACGGAGCATCACGATGACCGCAC
>JAEWEI010000247.1 GCA_023389545.1 Actinomycetes bacterium
GATGGCTCGGATGGCCCTCCGCGGAGGCCCCAGCACTGCCGACCTACGCCGGCGAGGGCGTCCGCGAGCGCGTGCTCGGACTCGAGGAGCACGACACGGGAGCCGTCGACCAGGTCTTCGACTGGCACCCGCTCCCCGCACCGGCCTACCAGGTCGGACCGTTCCGCCTCGAGAGCTGGCCGCTCCCACACCAGGTGCCGAACGCCGGGATCCGCCTGACCACCGCCGACGGCCTCGTGGTCGCCTTCACCGGGGACAGTGGCCCCTCCCCCGACCTGGTCGAACTCGGCCGCGACGCCGATCTGTTCATCGTCGACGCCACCGACCGACCGCTCGGGTCCCCGACGGCGGTGGATCCCGTGCACCTCAGCGCCCGGGAGGCAGGCGAGGTCGCGGAAGTGTGCGGCGCGCGACGGCTGCTGCTGACGCACTTCTGGCCCGACCATGACAGGGCGCTGTCGCTGGCGGCGGCCCACCAGGTGTACGGCGGGGAGATCCTGCTCGCCGATGAAGGCGCCGTGATCCCGCTGCGCTGACTCGCCCCCGGTGGCCTCGCGCCGGTGCGCCACTGCCGGGCGGCGCACAGGAACGGCGCGACCTCTAGAACCCGTGGGAGAACTCAGCCCGAGCCGGCCACGCCGTCGCTGCACGCAGCCCGGCATGACGAACATGAGAGGCCCCCAGCCGCCGGGCCATCCGGGTTGCGTCCTGGCATCTGGCTCCCGGCTGACATCCTGGGGCCTAAGGTCGGGGCAGCCGATCATTGGAGGTAGTCGTGGCGGTCGCCTATGCCCCTGGCGCCTTCTCGAGTCTGCTGGGCGCCACGATCCGGTCGTCGCGAACCTTCCACAGGTTGGAGAACCTGGGTCGGACCCGCCGCCCGTTCACCCTGTACGAAGAGACGATCACCGACCTGCTGATCGCCGAACTGACCGGGCGGGAGTTTGAGGTCTTCGCCCCCTGCCCACACCCCGGCTGTGGGGGCGACTGCTACGACTGGTTGGGGCAGCCGAGGCCGTTGGGGAAGCGGTTGCGCGCGAAGGCGTTGACCAAGTACCAGGAGGGCGGAAACCCCGCGCACAACGTGACAGGCACAGGGGCTGACTTCGTCTTCTCGGTACCTGGACCGTCGCTGCCCGGCGGGCCGCGCCCGGTGTATCGGATGATGATCCAGGCCAAGCGCGCGCTGATCGGCAAGCCGGCGCAGGTGGATGCCGTGCAGTACCGGAAGCTGCTGGCGGCGGCGAGCGCGTTCAACGCAGCACCGTTCTACGCCTTCTACGTTCAGCAGCCCGACGCGCATACCAGCTCGCCCACCGCCTGCCGCCGGCACACCAGTGCGGCTGAGCGCTCGATCGTCCTGGTGCCCGCCGGGGAGACGCTCAACAACCTGAACGAGATGACAAATGAGAACATGCTCGCGCTCGGGCTGCCGCTGCGCTGCCTTGGTGGTTGCTCCACCGTGGGGTCGACGGGATCCTCGGTGAGGGATGCGGTTGGCCGCTTCATTCGTCTGTCGTTTCCTGACTATCAGCCGTCGGATGACCCGATCCCTCGTCACGAGCTGCCGATAATCGAGATCGACCCCGAGGTCTGGCAGGCGCCTCGGGTTGATGCCGCCGAGGACCAGGTGCTGGTGGTCCGGCTGGGTGACCGGGAGGACGTGGCGGACCCCGATCGGCAGTACATCGGCTGGCATCCGGACATGACCCCGGATCAGATCCGGGATGCCGCCCGCATGTGGTGGGTGCTCGCCCCCGGTCGTGCCGCGAAGGTGAAGCATGTGGTCGCCGTCACGCAGCACGAGGTGGTCGGCATGTACGACACCGTCGGTGACCCCACCGTCGATGACCGCAGCGGCACCCGGCGCGTGGCATTCGTGCTGACACCGGCGTCAGGGGAGAACCGAGACCGCCTGGCTCGACTGGCGAGTGAGCTGTCATGGCGGCACGGCGCACAGAATCCCGTCAGATACATCTCGTTGCCGTAGCGCTGATTGCCCGCGCCCGCGATTTCCCCTCAAACGAGGAGCAGCAAGCTGGCGGGCGTGTTTCGACCCAGGACCACCCGCGGCACCGCTAGTGCTTCAGGGCACCAACCGTGGCCCCGAGACCGCGTCTCCGGTCGTCGCCTCTGCTGGGTTCGCTGAGGCCTTTCGTCAGAGGGGACGTCGCACCCGACGCACCTCGGGCTGCTCGCCGCCGAAGCACCGCCACGGGCATGACGAGCCCAGCTCCCGCACTCGGGCTCGGTTCGCTTCTCCGCTGACGTGTGGCGCGGCGTCGGCCGGGCCACACGTGCGCTCCGCCCCCGCGTGCCGGCCACCGCCGTCATGGTCTCTCTCACCCCGGCCGGTCGCGCCGCGATCCGTGGAGCTCGTACCCGGCAAGTGGGGCGCATTGGCACCCCGCTCGGCCTCGCCCGACGGACACGGCTGTGGATCGAGCCGGAACGCGTCGACGGCGCGACATGGCTGCACGCGCACCACTCCTGGCCGCGCAGCGGCGAGGGCGCCGTCACGGCTGCGCGGATCGTCACGATCGAGGGGGACCCGGTCCGGGTCGACCTCGTCGACGGCGGGGGACCAGTCGGCAGAGATGTTCGCGGACAACGCTGGCGAACTGACCACCGAAGCCTTATTCGACTGTGTCCGTTATGGGCGCGTCAGGTTGGACGCTGGCTTCCCGGGAGATCTGCGTGGACGCCGGACCGCCGGACCGAGGGCGACACCAGCGAGCGCGCCCGCGACAGCGCCCAGGACGACAGTGGCCGTCAGCGACGGCACAGCGTGCCCCCGGGCGAGGCTGACCGTCGCCTCGGTGCCGCCCCAGTCCGAGGCGCGCAGCCGGACGTCGAGCTCCACGCCATCGCGGGAGGCGCTCACCAGATCCGCAGCACCGCGCTCCGCCACCCGGTCGACGGTCCAGCCCTCCGCATCCAGCTCGGCTATCACGTCAGCCCTGGAATGCGCGCCGTCGGACTCGGCGTCCCACATGACCCTCCCGCGATCGAGCGATGGCGCCCACTTGCCGGCGATCACCAGGGGCCTCATCGGACCGAGCCCTTCGAGGTCGACCTCGCGCGCGACGGCGAGCAACTCCTCGTCGCTGGGCTGCACCACATACCAGTGGAACGCCGCGCCGCCGAGGGCGCCCGCGGCCCCCAGCACGAGGGCGAGCAGGACCGTGAGCGCAACGCACCTCAGGGTCCTCACCTATGGCTCGTCACGCTGGACATTGCGACCGTTGCCACCGTCCAGAACGTCGCGACCGGACCCTCCGTCGAGGGTGTCGTCCCCACCTTCGCCCAGGAGTGTGTCGTTGCCGGCCTCGCCGTAGAGCACGTCATTGCCCTCCCCCCCTTTCAACGTGGTCGTCACCGTCCCCCCGCGCCCCAGCGATGTGCCCGGAACCTAGGGCCGCGCCCCCGCCTCTGTAGACAACCCGCTCTACTTTCACTCAACCGGACCATCCCCCAGGGCACCCCTAGCTCCACGGACCGCCGCTTCTTCTTCGCCGACGACGCCATGAGGCCGACAGCGCCACTGGGGCCGAGGGGCGTCGCCACTGGGGCACCGAGCTCTGCGACTCCTGTGTGCGCACCGGCGGAGTGGAGTCCCCCGCATTGGGGATACTGGCGCGCCCCTCAGCGCGACCGTCGCGGCCGCTGTGAACGTGCTCAGCGGTGCGCGGTGAGCGTGTCGATGAGCTCGGTGGACCGGTCGCTCCCGACGACGTACGTTCGTTCGCCCCCACGGGTGTGAAGGACCGCCCCCGGCCCCGGGCGCACTAGCACCGCGACGCGACCGCCTCCCAGGTAGCGCAGCCCAAGGCCCCCTGCCCGGATGACGCCGACCCGCTCGACACCGTCGACGGACAAGTCGTCCCAGGGGATGCGCCGATGCCAGATCGGGATCACGAGGTGGAATGTCAGTTCAACACCCTCGGTGGTCACCTCTGTGACCGAGGACATCCCCGCGGCCAACAGGCAGAGGCCGACGACGAAGGCCATGAGGGCGACCAACAGGGTCCGCTCGGAGTCCGACGTCGTGCTTGCCCACTGGGGCAGCAGAGCACTGACCGCGACGACCACGCCGACTCCGACGATGGCCACTCGGGCACCCGCTGAGGCGTGCCGCACTTCACGGAAAGTCATACCGTCTCCAGCCTCTCGGGGGTCGCTGCCGACGCGACGGGGGAAGGTTCGGTGTGGACGACCGCCGTCCCGCCGTCCGGTTCGGGCAGTGGCACAGTTCTCCAGAGGTTCAGGTTCCACCGACGCGCCACGAACGGCCATACGCGCGCACGCCCCAGCAGAACCGCCCCCCCTGACGAGGCGGTACCTTGGATCCCGTCGGCACCAGGGCAGCCCCACCGCCCCGGTGAACGACACGGGTGTTCTCCGGTGGGTTCCACGAGTTAATCCACTCACCACCCGGGCCTCTAGCTCAGTTGGCAGAGCAGCGGACTTTTAATCCGCGGGTCGTGGGTTCGAGCCCCACGGGGCCCACTGACCTGCGGTTTTGTCGCGAGTTCAGCGATGCCGCGCCTTGCAGCGCCGTCGGCCAGCATCAGATCAATCGAGCCTGGTGCCGCACACCTGAGCTCGCCCGCAGTGGCGGGAGCCCTAGCGACTCGGGCTCGCCCGCCAGCCGTTCCCGCGCTGCCTTGAGCGCGCGCGTGAAGTACGCGTCGAGGTCGGGCATGAGGCCCACGCGTTCGGCAAGTCGACGGATCTCCCGCAGCCGCGGAATCGCGGTGAGAGGTGCACCGGCATCACGCTCAACTTCGTCGACAAGGCCGACGATGTAGCGCGCGACCTGATCCGCGGAGCGGAACGGACGGCCGTCCAGCGTCCAAGTCGCCATCAACTCCAGGAGCGCCCATTCCTTCGGGCTCGCGCCGGACGTCTCCCGTTTGGCGGCGGCAGCAGGTCCCGTTACTCGGCCCGAATCGGTATCCACCATGACGGTCGTGACGTCGATCGGCAGATGGGTCGCCGCCGTCAGGATCGCGACCGGCACCTTCGTCGGGGCGGCCGTCGGCGCACGCAGCACCAGCACGTCGTGGTCGACGTTGATGTCGTCGACGACCACTCCCGCGATCTGCATGAGGAGCCGGAGCCCGTCGAGTCCCTCGACGCCAAGTTCCGAGAACGCCGCGGAGCCGCTGCCGAGGTCTACGCCCTCGTTCGCCGCCACGATGTGCAATGCGTCCCGATCGCCGCGCACGTTTCGGTGAGGTGGAGGATCCGGTCAACGAGGTCGATCACCTTGATTTGTCTGGCGTCTTCGTCGCGGCGGCCGTTCTCGAGCAGCACAACGACGTCGCCTTCGATCACGTAATCAAGGTGAGCCCCCTTGTTGCGGATCACGACGTCGAACGGCTCCGCCAGATCCGGCACGTCCTTCACAGCCTCGCGGATCAGTTGGCCGGCATCGAGGGCGCGGCGACGCGGGTAGCCGTCAGGGCGCGTCATGGCGGTCAGAACGGCGAGATACCGGCGGCCCGGTCCCTCCATGAGTTTCAGGGCCAGATCGACCAGCGTCCGGATCGACTGTTCGTCGGTCCGAACGGCCGCCAACGCCCCCTGCGCGGCGGTGTGCGCCCACAGCGCAGACGCCTCCGCCTCCCTGACGTCGGCGGCGAGTGGCGGAGAGTCGAGCAGCGCCCTCAGCTTGACCTCGTCCGACCGCAGAACGTCGCGCGCGCGCCTCATGGTCGTGCGGAAGGCTTCAACGTCCAGCAGCGCCTCTGCGATCAGGTTCTCGATCTCGAGGCCTACTCCAAAGCCCACGGGAATCGGTTCGCCAAGGACTCTCGAGTAGATCCCGGCGAGCCGACGCTCTTCCGCATACAGGCCCGTCGGCCCGGCCTGGGGCGCTAGTTCCCGCAAGATGACCGCCAGGACCTCGGCAATGGAGCCCTGCTCCTCGATCTGCCTGCGCCGTTCTTGAACGCGAGCCAGCCGGGCAGCCATCTCTTCGGCCGCATCGATCTGGGCCTGAGCGCGGACACCGAACTGCTGCGCGAGCATCGGTTCCCCGGCTGCCAACGCGTCAAGCCAGAGACCAGCCGAAGCTGCGACCGCCTCGAGAGCCGCCGACCCCGTTCGGTGGAGCAGAACGTCCGGACGGCGGGGCTCAGGCTCAACGAGCACGCGGATCTCGGCAAGCTCGCCCGAAACCTGGACCGCCGAGGATCCGTCGTCACCGTCTTTCAGCGCCGACGCGATTGCGGCGAGGAAGCGCGGCAACCAGGACGCGAGTCGGTCGAAGGCGGCGGCCGAGTTGGGCTTGGGGGGGCCGGGCGTTCCATCGAGTGCTTCACGCACCCGTCGAACTAAACGCTGTCGACTCTGGAGTTTGGGATCGACTTCATGGACCGCCGGCCGCGCGCCGCACGTGGGACAGGGTTGACCGACCGTCCGAGTCGCAGAACACCGACGACACTTGTTCTGCGCCCACTTCAGTCGAAGCACGGCCTTGTCGCTCATGACGTGGAATCTAGCCCTGATCTCCGGCGCGCGGTGCCGCTGTCACGACCATGCTGGACGGGCACGCCCACCGGGTGCCGACCTCGATCGCGTCGACGCTCGCAGCGGCCGATGCCCGGGGTTAACACCCGGTTGAGTTCACGGACATGGATCAGACTGCGAAGGATTCAGCGCACGCCAGAGGGCGGAGTCCTCGTAGTGCATCCACGACGTCGTTCGAGGCGCGTTCTGGTTGCTTCCACACCGCCGCGAACCCGATGCCGAGGTGACGCGCTACGAGCGGTCCAAGCAGGAATCCGTGCGACTCAGTTCCGAGGATGACGGTGGGCTCTGGTCATTCTTGGTCCTCGCCGGTCACGTCCCGGCGTTCTCTGAATCCGCGGGTCGTGGGTTCGAGCCCCACGGGGCCCACGTGACTGGCTTGGCCGGTCGTTGACCTGCACGTTCGAGGCGGCCGCGAGCGGCCTCAGGGCCGCGGCGCCGACGCTGATGTCTGCCGCCTGACGGCTTCGGCGCTCCACCGTTGGGCCAGGGGCGCCGCAC
>JAEWEI010000288.1 GCA_023389545.1 Actinomycetes bacterium
GGTGTGGAGGCCGCCCGCGCGCTGCTGGCGGACCTGCTGGGCGAGCCGGGCGTGCGCGCGTGCGACGCGCTGCGCGACGACCTCGCGGACCGTGCCGCGGCGCAGGTGGCGCAAGAGGGCTGGTCCGCCGCACAGGGCCTGGCCGATCCGGACCTCGCTGCCGACGCGTCGTCGTTGCTGCGCCTGAGGCTGGCCGTGCTCAAGGGCCTGACATGAGCGGGACGGAGGCCGAGATGGACGTCATGCCACAGCCCAGTGTCATGCCACAGCCCAGTGGTGTGCCGCCGCGGCACAGCGACTTGCACGGGGAGCAGACCCGCGCATTGGCCCACCGCGTCACGAGCCTCGACGAGGCCCGGGAGATCGGTGGCGACCGGCTCGACCCGGCGGTGGCGGAACGGGTGGAAGTCGTGGTCGACCGGGTGCGCGAGCGGCTCGCACTGGGCGTCGACCACACGATCGTCGCGCTGCTCGGGGGCACCGGATCGGGCAAGTCGTCGCTGTTCAACGCCGTGTGCGGGCTCGACTTCGCGGATGTGGGCGTCAAGCGGCCCACCACCTCGAAGGTGACGGCCTGCGTGTGGGGCTCGGGTGGCGAGGCGCTGCTCGACTGGCTGGGCGTGGCCTCTGACCGCCGGATCGAGCGGGAGAGCCTGCTCGACGGGGACACTGAGGCGCCGCTGCGGGGGCTGGTCCTGCTGGACCTCCCCGACCATGACTCCATCGAGCCCGCGCACCGCGAGGTGGTGGACCGGCTGCTCCCGATGGCGGACCTGCTGGTGTGGGTGGTCGACCCGCAGAAGTACGCGGACGACGCGCTGCACTCCGGCTACCTGCGCCATCTGGTGGGCCATGAGGGCGCGATGGCTGTGGTGCTCAACCAGGTCGACACGGTGCCTGAGGAGATGCGGGACGAGTTGCTCGCCGACGTCTCCCGGCTGCTCGTCGAGGACGGGCTGCAGGGCGTCCCGGTGCGGGCCGCGTCGGCGCGCACCGGCGAGGGCGTGCCGGAGCTGCGCGACAGGCTGGCCGCTGTGGTGAGCCGCAGGAGCGTGGCCGCCGAGCGCGCCGGCGCCGAGGTGGGCGACGCGGCGACGTTGCTCGCCGGCCAGGTGGCCGAGCGGGAGCCCGGCTCCGCGCAGCTCGACGTCTCGGGCGTGGTGGACGTCCTCGCTGAGGCCGCGGGGCTGCCGGCGATCGCCGACGCGGTGGGCGCCGTGGTGCGGGGTGGCGCGTCGCAGGTCCCGATGTTCGGCGCGGTTCAGGCGGACACCGTCGAGCTGGCGCGCTCGGCCTGGTGGGAGCACGTGGCCCGAGCGGTGCCCGGACGCTGGCAGGTCGCCCTGCGGGACGCGGTGGCCTCGACGGACCGGCTCCGGGAGGACGCCGACGCCGCGCTGGCGTCGGTCACTGTGGTCGCGCGCCGGTCGCGCATCGCGACGTGGGCGCTCGGGCTCGCCGTCGTGCTCGGCGTGGTGGCGGTGCTGGCCGGCTCGATCGCGGCGGGCGTGAACCTGATGGGACTGGGCGGCGGGGACGCGAACGGCTGGGCGCTACCGACCGCTGTGGTGACGGGTGGGCTCGCGGTGCTGTTGGCGGCCGGGACTGTGACATCGCGGCGCGTGTTGGCGAGCCGCCGCTCCGAGCGTGTGCTGCACGAGGGCCGGGCCGCGCTGGAGCGTGTCGCGACGGCTGGGCTGGCCGAGCCTGCTGCGGCGGTCCTCGCGGAGCACCGCCGGGTCCGGGAGCTGGCGCACGAGGCCGCCGGGGCCTGACACCCCGCCCCCAGCGTCGTCTGCGGGAGCCTCATCCCCAGCGCGGGCCGCGCCTCGGGCAGCGTCTTGGGCGCCGCCGCGACGCTCTCCTCACGCGCCGGCCTCCCGCCGGCCACGACGAGGAGGATCCATGAGCACCAACGAGCTCACCCTGACGCTGGTCGGCTGGCTGGGCGCCGAGCCCAAGCACTATCCGGGCGCCGGCGGGGCCACACCGTTCACGTCCTTCAGGATGGCCAGCACCCGCCGGGTCTTCGACCGCGAGCGGGGCGTGTGGACCGACGGGCGCACCGAGTGGTTCACCGTCAAGTGCTGGCGCGCCGCCGCCCGCAACGTCGCCGAGTCGCTGCGCAAGGGCGACCCGGTCGTGGTGCACGGGCGGCTCTCCACCGATGAGTGGGCCGCGCCCGAGGGCACGCGCACCACTCTCGTGCTGGACGCGATCGCCATCGGCCCTGATCTGTCGTACGGGACGGCGCGGTTCGCGCGCACCGTGCACCCGGAGGGAGCCCTGGACCCCGAGCAAGCCGAGGGCGAGCCGGGCGACGACGCGGACGAGCGGGGCCGGCGCGCCGCCGCGGCACTGCTGGCGGAGTCCGATCCGCAGGACGCGGACGTGGTGGAGCTCGCGTCTGTCGGGTGATCGCCTAGGCTGGGCCGCGGACATCACCGGCCTGGCCCGCCGCCGAGCCGCGGAGCACGCGGCCCGGCGGACCAGGCCCACACCCCCGAGCACCGAGGCGGACGAAGAGCCAGTGGCTGAGTTCATCTACTCCATGTACAAGGCGCGCAAGGCGCACGGCGACAAGGTCATCCTCGACGACGTCACCCTGAACTTCCTGCCCGGCGCGAAGATCGGCGTCGTGGGCCCCAACGGCGCCGGGAAGTCGACGATCCTCAAGATCATGGCCGGGCTCGACCAGCCGTCGAACGGCGAGGCGCGCCTGTCGCCCGGGTACACGGTGGGCATCCTCCAGCAGGAGCCGCCGCTCAACGAGGAGAAGACGGTCCTCGGCAACGTCGAGGAGGGCGTCGCCGAGATCAAGGGCAAGCTCGACCGCTTCAACGAGATCTCCGCGCTGATGGCCGAGCCCGACGCGGACTTCGACAAGCTCCTCGCCGAGATGGGCCAGCTCCAGGAGGAGATCGACGCGGCCGACGCGTGGGACCTCGACGCCCAGCTCGAGCAGGCGATGGACGCGCTGCGGTGCCCGCCGGCCGACGCCGACGTGTCGGTGCTCTCCGGTGGCGAGCGCCGCCGCGTGGCGCTGTGCAAGCTGCTCCTGGAGAAGCCCGACCTGCTGCTGCTCGACGAGCCCACCAACCACCTCGACGCCGAGAGCGTGGTCTGGCTCGAGCAGCACCTGTCGCAGTACCCCGGCGCCATCCTCGCCGTCACCCACGACCGGTACTTCCTCGACCACGTCGCCGAGTGGATCTGCGAAGTGGACCGCGGCCGCCTGTACCCCTACGAGGGCAACTACTCGACGTACCTGGAGAAGAAGCAGGCGCGTCTGGAGATCCAGGGCAAGAAGGACCAGAAGCTCGCCAAGCGGCTCCAGGAGGAGCTCGCCTGGGTGCGGCAGAACGCCAAGGGCCGCCAGACCAAGTCCAAGTCCCGACTGGCCCGCTACGAGGAGATGGCCGCCGAGGCGGACCGCACCCGCAAGCTGGACTTCGAGGAGATCCAGATTCCGCCGGGCCCGCGCCTGGGGAACATCGTCCTCGAGGCCAAGGACCTCAACAAGGGCTTCGACGGCCGCACGCTCATCGACGGTCTGAGCTTCACGCTGCCGCGCAACGGCATCGTGGGCGTCATCGGCCCGAACGGCGTCGGCAAGACGACCCTGTTCAAGACGATCGTCGGGCTGGAGCCGCTCGACGGCGGCGAGCTCAAGATCGGCGAGACGGTCAAGGTGTCCTACGTGGACCAGTCCCGCGGGGGCATCGACCCCAAGAAGACGCTCTTCGAGGTCGTCTCCGGCGGACTGGACTACATCAAGGTCGGCAACGTCGAGATGCCGTCGCGCGCCTACGTCGCGGCCTTCGGGTTCAAGGGCCCGGACCAGCAGAAGCCCGCGGGCGTGCTCTCGGGCGGTGAGCGCAACCGCCTGAACCTGGCCCTCACGCTCAAGGAGGGCGGCAACCTGCTGCTCCTCGACGAGCCCACCAACGACCTCGACGTGGAAACCCTCGGCTCGCTTGAGAACGCCCTGCTCGAGTTCCCCGGCTGCGCCGTCGTGGTGTCCCACGACCGGTGGTTCCTCGACCGGGTGGTCACGCACATCCTGGCCTACGAGGGCACCGAGGAGAACCCGGCGAACTGGTACTGGTTCGAGGGCAACTTCGCCTCCTACGAGGAGAACAAGGTCGAGCGCCTGGGCGCCGACGCGGCGCGCCCGCACCGCGTCACGTACCGCAAGCTCACGCGCGACTGACCCGCCGATGGCCCGTCTCGACGTCCAGGTCTCGCTGCGCTGGTCCGACCTGGACGCGTACGGGCACGTGAACAACGCCGCGATGTTGACCCTCCTCGAGGAGGCCCGCATCGAGGCGTTCTGGCGGCGCCCCGCCACGGCCGACGACCCGGCCGTGGCGGGTCTGCCGACGGCAGTGATCGACACCGGCCCCAGCGCCCCGACCTCCACACTCGTCGCCGGGCAGCAGATCGAGTACCTGCGGCCGTTGGCCTACCGACGGCGCCCGGTGGCCGTCGTCATGTGGATCGGGCGCTTGGGCGGGGCGAGCCTGGACGTCTGCTACGAGGTGCGCGACGCGCCGTCGGGTGTGGCGGGGGAGACCTACGCGCGGGCGATCACCACCGTCGTGCTGGTCGACTCCGCCACAGGTGCGCCGCGGCGGATCGGCCCGGTCGAGCGCGCCGCGTGGGAGCCCTTCATCGAGGCCCCGGTGGAGCTGCGCCGCCGGCGCTGACGTCAGGCGCCCGCCACCGGTGGCACGGGCCCCGGCCGCGAGGCGCCCCGCGGCCGGTCGACGCGTGCCCGTTCGGTGGTCTCCGCGGCGCGGGCGATGTTGCGCTGCATGCCGCCGAAGACGACGCCGTGGAACGGGTACACAGCCCACCAGTACACCTGCCCCGCGAGGCCGTGCGGGTGGAACAGCGCCCGCTGGGCGAACACCGTTGGCGGCACGTCCGGGCCCGGGCCCACGGGCTCCACCCGCAGCTCGAGCCACGCGAGGCCGGGCAGCCGCATCTCCGCGCGCAGTCGCAGCAGCTCGCCGGGGACCACCTCCTCCACCCGCCAGAAGTCCACGGCGTCGTCGACCAGCAGGCGGCGCGGATCGCGGCGTCCCCGGCGCAGGCCAGGCCCGCCGATCAGGCGGTCGGCGAGCCCGCGCAGCCGCCAGGCCAGCGACCACGAGTACCAGCCCCGCTCGCCCCCCACCGCCTCGATCACGCGCCACAGCGCCGCAGGGGAGGCGTCGACCTCCACGCGGCGCTCATCCACGTACAGGGACCCGCCGGCCCAGTCCGGGTCGCTGGGCAGCGGGTCGCTCGGCGCGCCCGGCACCGACGCGGACGTCCACCGCGTCACGACGTCGGCCGCCTGCACCCGTTGCAGGGCGAGCCGGACCGCCAGGTCGAAGCCGATCAGGCCGGTGGGCGGGTCGGGGACCCAGCGGGCGATGTCGTGCTCGTCGCAGACCACCTCGTGCACCAGCGACTCGACCAGCGGGCGGGCCAGGCCGCTCGGCACCGGGGTGACGAGGGAGACCCACAGGCTGGAGAGCCGGGGCGTCAGCACGCCCACCCCGACGATCACCCGCCGCGGCAGCCCCGCCACCGCCGCATAGCGCTGCATCATCTCGCGGTACGTCAGCACGTCGGGCCCGCCGATGTCGAAGCCGCGGCTCACCTCGGGAGGCATCGCCGCGGCCCCCACCAGGTAGCGCAGCACGTCGCGGATCGCGATGGGCTGGATGCGGTTGTCGACCCAGCGGGGCACAGTCATCGCCGGCAGCCGCTCGGTGAGGTAGCGCATCATCTCGAAGGAGGCCGAGCCCGAGCCGAGGATGACGGCGGCGCGCAGCACAGTGGTGGGGACGCCGGAGGCGAGCAAGATCTCGCCGACCTCGGTCCGGGACGCCAGGTGCGGCGACAGCTCCTGGCCCTCCGGGTACAGGCCTCCCAGGTAGACGATGCGCCGCACCGACACCTCGCGGGCCGACTGGGCGAACACGAGCGCGGTGTGCCGGTCCCGCTGCTCGAACGTGCGGCCCGTGCCGAGGGAGTGGATCAAGTAGTAGGCGACGTCCACATCGCGCAGGGCCTCCCGGAGCTGCTCCGGGTCGGACGCGTCGGCGGTGACGACCTCGACCTGGTCGAACCACGGTCGCCCGCGCAACCGCTCAGGATGCCGGGCGACCGCCCGCACCCGGTAACCGGCGGCGAGCAGCTCGGGGACGAGCCGCCCGCCCACGTAACCGGTCACCCCGGTGACGGCGGCCAGCGGGGCGCCGGGCAGCGGCTGCCCGTCAGGGCCCAGGCCGGGAACGAGCCCGGGCAGCGTGTCCGCGACCGGGGTGGGCGGGAGGTCGGCGGGCTCGGTCTCGGCCATACGGCAGTCTCGACCGCGCGCGCGGACGGCGCACCTCGACGCGGTGGACGCGCCCGCGCTCAGGACAGCAGCGCGATGGTGCGGCGCTCCGCGACGGCGGAGGATCGCGACGGCGTGATCGTCTGGCCCCGCGCCCACAGGTCGAAGACGCGCGGGTCGATGTAGGAGGCCCGGCACACCGCCGGGGTGTTGCCGAGTTGCTCGGCGACGTCCATGACCACCTCCGACTCGACGCGCCGGCGCCGGCGGGCGGAGCCCGGCGCCTCCCCGGCGCGGGCCAGCCCATGCGCCGCCGCCACCGTCGCGTGCCACGTGCGGAAGTCCTTCGGGCTGGCCTCCTCGCCGAGCCGTTCCTTGACGTAGACGACCACATCGGCGCTCGAGACCCGGCGCCAGTCGCCGTCCTGACGCCAGGCGAGCAGCTCGGGGCTCTCGTCCGAGCGGCGCAGGAGGGTGCGGACGACATGCGCGACGGCGTCGTCCTCGACCACCACGTCCCGCACCTGTCCTGACTTCGCCGGGTAGCAGAACCGCACCCGCGACTCGTCGTCCTGCGGCGCGAGGAGTCGGGCCTGGGAGCGCAGCAGCGTCGCCAGGCCGTGGGAGCCGTCGCGCCGCTCGTACCGTTCGGTGCCGACCCGGAACAGGGCGAGGTCGAGCAGCCGGAAGCCCAGCGCGAGCACCTTCTCCCGCGGCATCCCGTCGAGCGCCAAGTCGGCCGCCACCCGCCGTCGCGCGGCTGGCAGGCGGTCGGCGACGGCGAGCACCTTGTCGTGCTTGAGCCGGTCGCGGCGCACCCTCCACTGCGGGTGATAGAGGTACTGCAGCCTGTCCGCGGCATTGCGGCCGACGGCCTGGATGTGCCCGTTCGGCCACGGGCAGATCCACACCTCGCGCCACGCCGGCGGGATCGCGAGCCCGCGGATCCGCTCGAGCTCGGCGGGGTCGGTGATGGGCTCGCCCTCCGCGTCGCGGTACCCCCAGCCGCGCCCGTAGCGTCGTCGGGCCCAGCCGGGGGATCGGATGTCCACACGTCGAAGCCTGGTCACGCGCCGATTCTGGGGTGCGCGGCGACGATGCGCGACCGGATGGCGAGTGGCGGATGACGCGCTGCGGACCGCGCCTGCGCCGGTGTGGGCTCAGAGGTCGCCGGGGACGCGCACCATGCCCTCCTGGGCGATCGACGCGACGAGCGTGCCGTCCTGGGCGTAGACCCGGGCCGCGCCCAGCCCTCGGCCGCCCTGGCCGCTCGGGCTGGACTGCGCGTACAGCAGCCACTCGTCGACATGCACGTCGCGGTGCCACCACATGGCGTGGTCGAGGCTCGCGATAGACAGGCCGCGGGAGGCCCAGCTCTCGCCGGCCCGGCGCAGCACGGGCTCGAGCATGACCTGGTCGCAGCCGTAGGCGAGCAGGGCCCGGTGCAGGAGCTGGTCGTCGGGCACGGGCCCCCGGGCGCGCATCCACACGAGCTGGTCGCCGCGGCCGGATCGGTCGGGACGCAGGTAGATCGACTGCTCCACGTGCCGCACGTCGAACGGCGTCTCGCTCGCCCAGAACTCGGCGAGTGGATGGTTGACCTCGCGGAGAGCCTCGCCAGCGGAGACGAGGCTCTCGGGGGCGGGCGCGTCGGGCATGGGGTCGGCGTACGAGAATCCGCCCTGCGTCTCCTGGAAGGACGCGATCATCGACAGGATCGGCGCCCCGCCCTGCAGCGCGTGGGTGCGGCGGGCGGTGAACGACCTGCCGTCGCGCAGGCGCTCGACGCTGAAGTCGATGTCCTGGTCCACGTCGCCGGCACGCAGGAAGTACCCGTGCATCGAGTGGGGGAGCCGGCCGTCGGCCACGGTGCGGCCCGCCGCGAGGAGCGACTGTGCGAGGACCTGCCCGCCGAACACCCGCCCGTTGGGGTGCGGCACGCTGGCGCCGTGGAAGAGGTCCTGGTCGTCGGGGGAGGCCGCGACGTCGAGGATCTCCAGGATGTGGCGGACGGCGTCGTGGCCATCGGCGCCGTGGGCGGTGGGGGAGGTCATCTGTGGTGTACCTGCTGGGGTCTCGGGGGCGGGTCCGGGCGCCGGGTCGTGCGCCCGTTCGGATGGGGTGTCGCGGTGGCCGGGCGGCTCACTCGTCGAACGTGTTGAGCATGGAGTGCGCGGCCCGCTCCAGGTAGTCCCAGAGCTGGGCGTGGTGCAGTGGCGCCAGGCCGAGGGAGTCGACCGCGACCCGCATGTGCCGCAGCCACCTGTCGCGCGCGTCGGGGTTCACCTTGTAGGGCGCGTGCCGCATGCGCAGCCGGGGATGGCCACGGCTCTCGGAGTAGGTGCTGGGCCCGCCCCAGTACTGCTCGAGGAACAGCCGGAGCCGATCGGCGGCGGGGCCCAGGTCCTCCTCCGGGTACATCGCCGCCAGGACGGGGTCGTCCGCGACACCGCGGTAGAACTCCCGGACGAGCCGGTCGAAGGTGTCGTGGCCACCGACGACGTCGTAGAACGAGTCACCGCGGTGGGCAGCGGAGTCGGGCACGCTGGGGGTCACCCGCACAGTCTCGCACCGCCCCGGGCCAGGGACCCCGGCCCGCGCGGTGGCGTGGGCCACAGCACCTGGCCGTCTCCGAGCGGGGTCAGAGGGCCAGCTCGTCGAGCACCGGCAGTCCGGCGCGCACCCGCTCGCGGGCGGCCTCCGCGGTCGGGGCGCTGAGCGCGAGCTGGGCGAGCCGGCGGCACTCGTCCCGGGTCACGGTCCGGAGCACCGCCGCCACATCGGCCAGGGCCCGGGGCGTCATGGACAGCGAGCTGACGCCCAACCCGACCAGCACCACCGCTAGGGCCGGGGACGCGGCGGCCTCCCCGCACACGCCCACGGGCCGGTCCTGCTGGGCGCCGCCCGCACACGTCGAGGCCACGAGCTGCAGCACGGCGGGCTGCCACGGGTCCGAGAGCTCCGCCACCGACCCGAGCAGCCGGTCGGCCGCCATCGTGTACTGGGTGAGGTCGTTGGTGCCGATGCTGGCGAACTTGGCGCTGGCGAGGATCGGCCCGGCGAGCAGCGCGGCGGAGGGCACCTCGACCATGACGCCCGCGACGTCGAGCCCGTGCCGCTGGCAGCGCGCCACGAATGACTCGGCCTCGTCGACAGTCGCCACCATGGGCGCCATGACCCACACGTTCGCGGACTCCGCCGCGGCGGCCTGCGCGATGGCGGCGAGCTGGTCGTCAAGCACCTCGGGGTGATCCTGGGCGGTGCGCAGCCCACGGACCCCCAACGCCGGGTTGGCCTCGGAGTCGCTCGTCAGGAACGGCATCGGCTTGTCGGCGCCTGCGTCGAGCGTGCGGATCACGACCTTGCGGCCGGGGAACGCCGCCAGCACCTGGCGGTACGCGGCGACCTGCTCGGCCACTGAGGGCGCCTCGGCGCGGTCGAGGAACCCGAACTCGGTGCGCAGCAGCCCGACGCCCTCGGCGCCGGCCTGCGCCGCTCCCGCCGCGTCCCGGGGGTCGCCCACGTTGGCGAGCAACTCGACGTGGTGCCCGTCGGCGGTGCGGCCCTCGCCGTCGAACACGCGGACCTGCGCGGCTGCGGCGAGGGCGGCCGCGACCTGTCCCTCGTCCGGGTGGACGGTGACGGAGCCTTGGCCGCCGTCGACAAGCACGAGGTCGCCATCGGCCGCGTGGTCGGTGATGCCGCGCGCGGCGACCACCGCGGGGATGCCCAGCGCGCGGGCGAGGATCGCGGTGTGCGACGTGGGGCCGCCCGCCCCGGTGACGATGCCGACCACCCGGGCCGGGTCGAGGGTGGCCGTGAGCGCGGGGGCGAGGTCGGAGGCGACGAGCACGAACGGCGCGTCATGCTCGGGGATGCCCGGGGCGGGACGCCCGGTGAGCTCGGCGACGAGCCGGTCTCGGACGTCGATGATGTCGCGGGTGCGCTCGGCGAAGTAGCCGCCCAGCTCCTCGAACTGCGCGGACACGGCGCCGGCCGCTTCCCACACGGCCCGTTCGGGCACCAGGTGGTCGCCCAGCACCCGGTGCTCGGCGTCGGCAACTAGCGTGGGGTCGGCAGCGATGGTGGCGGTGGCGCGCAGCACCTCCTGGCTCTCGCCCTGCGCGCGATCGGCGGCGGCCTCGAGGGTGGCCTGCACCTGGCGTGCCGCCACGGCGATCCGGGCCGCCGCGGCGGCGGGGTCGTCGCCCGGCGCGAGCCGGCGTCCGGAGGGGGGCTCGCCCACCGCCTCGGGGAGCAGGACGCACGGGCCCACCGTGCGCCCGGGGCTCACGGCGATGCCGTGCACCACGACGGGACTGGCTGCGCTCACTGCGACTACCTCCTCGTTCACTGCCGAGTTTTCACCTGGAGAGAGCGTCTGCGCCACTCGGCGCCACTCGGTCTACCCTGGTCGATGGTGCGTCCGCGCCCCCGCGGCGACCGAGAAGGAGTTCGATGAGCAAGGCAGAGCAGATCCTCGCGGCCCTCGGCGGCGGGGCCAACGTGGTCGACCTTGAGCCCTGCATCACGCGGCTGCGTGTCGAGGTCACTGACCCGCAGCACGTCGACGAGGCGGCGCTCAAGGCGTCCGGCGCCTTCGGCGTGGTCCGATCGGGCCGCGTCATCCAGGTGATCGTCGGCCCCGAGGCCGATCATCTGGCGGCGGAGCTCGACGGCCTGCGCTAAGGCCGCAGGAGCCCCCACGGCCCCAGCCATTCCGCATCGGGCGGCGGATCAGTGTCCTATGCGGCAGGGCTGCCAGGAGGAGTCGGCGACGCGATCGCCGACTCCTCCTGGTGTCGGGCGAGGAGGTCGCGCTGGCCGCCCAGCGGGATGCCCGCGTCCTCGAGCCTGCGGCGCACCTCCTGGCGCAGGTGGCGCGCCACCTCCCACTGCATGGCCGGGCTCGTCTTGACGGAGACCTGGAGCGTCACAGCCTCGGCGCTCAGGTCCTCGAGCCCCGTGACCTCCGCCTGGTCGCGCAGGTAGGTCCCGACCACCGGGTCGGCGGCGACCTGGGCCGCGGCCGCCCGGAGCAGGTCGCGCACGCGGTCCACGTCCGCGAAGTAGTCCACCTTGACCTCGACGACCGCGCGCGACCACTCCTGGGTGTGGTTGCCCACCCGGGTCAGCGTCCCGTTGGGCACGTACCAGAGCGTGCCGTCCGCGTCGCGCAGCTTGGTGACCCGCAGCGCCACCGCCTCGATGGTTCCGGTGGCGGGCCCCAGGTCGACGACGTCGCCGACGCCGTACTGGTCCTCGAGCAGGATGAAGATCCCCGCGAGGAAGTCCTTGACCACGCTCTGCGCGCCGATCCCGAGCGCGACGCCGACCACGCCGATCGAGGCGAGGAACGGGCCGAGGTCCACGCCCATCTGGCCGAGGACCAGCAGGAGCATGAGCGAGCCCACGAAGATGGTGGCCGCCGAGTGCAGCACGGACCCGATGGTGCGGGCGCGCTGGGCGCGACGGGCCTTGGCGAGCGGGTTCGCCCGGGAGAGCACGGCGCCCATCTCGCTCTCGCCCAGCGGGCGCAGCACGCCGCGCTGGTAGAACGGCTTGCCCTCGGCGAGGTGCTCCGTCACCGACCGGATGAACCGCCGCAGCAGCATCAGGGCGATGGCGCCGACCACCAGGATGATGGCGATGCGCAGTGGCGCGCCGAGCATCCACTTGGCGAAGTCGCTCAGGCCCTCGCCGACCTCTTTGGCGGAGGGCACGTCCGGCATCTCGGACGCTGTCGGATCAGCTGAGGGCGTCCCGAACAGGATGGTGCGCTGCAGGGCGGCGAGGTGTGCCGATGTCATGCGACCACCCGGTCCCCAGCGCCCGCGGGCGCCGTCAGCCCGGTGCGGTCCGCGACGAACTGGAGTTGCTCGACCGTGAGCGCCACGGTGCGCGACAGCGCGCGCCCGCCGTGGCCCACGCCGGTCTCCCGACGGATCAGCACCGGGCGGGACTCCGGGTCGCCACTGGTGGCGGCCTGCAGCGCCGCCGCGAGCTTGCGGGCGTGCAGCGGGTCGACGCGGGTGTCGCCGTCGAAGACGGTGAACAGGGTGGCCGGGTACTCCGTGCCCTCCACGACGCGGTGGTACGGCGAGTAGCCGAGCAGCCAGTCCAGCTCATGCGGCACGTCGGCGTCGCCGTACTCGTCGGTCCAGGTGACCCCGAGCCCGTGGAGCTGGTAGCGCACCATGTCGAGCAGCGGCGCGGAGCACACCACCGCCGCGAACAGGTCGGGGCGCTGGGTGAGCGCGGCGCCCACCAGCAGGCCGCCGTTGGACCCGCCCCAGCACGCGAGCTGCGCCGGGGTGGTCCAGCCGCCCGCGACGAGCAGTTCGGCGACCGCGTGGAAGTCGTCGAACACGTTCTGCTTCGCGCCCCGGCGGCCAGCGCGGTGCCACTCCTCGCCCTCCTCGCCACCGCCGCGCAGCTGGGCCACGACGTAGACGCCGCCAGCCTCCACCCAGGCGAGCGTCGAGGCGGAGTACGCGGGGTCGAGGGAGATCTGGAAGCCGCCGTAGCCATAGAGGATCGTCGGGCTCTCCGCCAGCGGCCGGCCGTCGGCGTCCAGCGCGTCAGCGCGAGCGACCACCATCGCGCGGACCGTCGTGCCGTCCTTGCTGGTGGCCTCGAGCTGCTGGACTCGCACCTCGGGGACGTTCGCGAGGGCGCCCGGGGGCGCGGCCCACACGGTGAGGGCGCCCGTGGCGGAGTCGAGCAGGTGGACAGTGGAGACGGTGGTGTGGTCGGTGTACGAGAGCCACACCTCCCGGCCCCCCTCCGGGCGCGTGACCAGGCCGTTCACGGACCCCATGCCCGGCAGCGCGATGCGGCCCGCGGGGCCGTCGAGCTGCTCGCCGGTGTGGGGGTCATGCACGGTGATCTCGCTGACGGTGTGCCGCCGGCGGCTGACCAGCAGCTTCTCGGGGCGGGTCCCCTCCGGCCCGGCGGCGTCCCCTGCGTCGACGAACGCGACGCCCTCCAGCACAGCGACTGGGTCCTCGGCGACCAGGGTGCGCCAGTGCGGCACACCCGGGTCGGTGGGGTCGGCCACCGCGAGGCGCCCACGGGGAGCGTCGAGGTCGGTGTGCAGGTACAGCCTGCCGTCGCGTCCCACCCACGCGTGGGTGTCCGCGTCCAGGCCCACGGCCACGTCGACCAAGCGCGGGGAGGCCAGCGCCTCCCGGCTGCGCGGGTCGCGGCCGTCCGCCGCCAGGTCCGCGATCCACACGTCGGTGCGCGGCGCGGTGCCCGCCGACGCGGAGATGATCAGCCACCGCCCGTCGCGGGTGAGCGAGACGCCGTAATAGTTGGTCATGTCCAGCCCGGCGCCGAAGACCTCGACGTCCTCGCTGGCGTCGGTGCCCACCCGGTGCAGCCACACCCGGCGGTGGTACTGGCGCTCGTCCTCCGGGAGGCGCTCCGCCGGCAGCCGCCGCACGTAGAACAGGTGCTTCCCGCCCGGGACCCAGGCGACGGGGGAGTAGCGCGCCCGGTCGATGGGGCCGTCGACGACCTCGCCCGTCGCGACGTCGAGGATGCGCAGCACGCTCTCCTCGGTGCCGCCCGACGAGACCTGATAGGCGACGAGGTCGCCCTCCTTGCTGGGCTGCCACGCGTCAAGGGTGGTGGTCCCGGCCGGGTCGAGGGCGACGGGGTCGATGAGCACGCGCTCACGCTCCTGGCCGGGGGTGTCCGGGTCGGGCTCGGCGACCATCACGACGGCGTGCTCCTGGGCGCCCTCGCGGCGCATGAAGAAGCGCCTCTCGCCGCGCCACGCCGGGGCGCCCACGAAACCGGCGCCTAGCAGCTCCTGCAGGCGGGCGGTGAGCGCCTCGGAGGACCACGCCTCCGAGCCCTCGGCGCGCGCGGCCAGCCGCTCGCGGTAGGCGGCGTACAGCCCGTCCTGCGCGGTGGACCACGCGGTGGCCTCGTCCGAGTCGGCAGCCTCGAGCCAGCGGTACGGGTCCGCGACCCGGCGCCCGTGCAGGTCGTCGACGCGGTCCTCGCGGCGGGCCGGCGGGTAGGTCGGGCGCGGGGCGTCGGGGGTCGCGTGCTCGGGCTTCATGGACGGGAGCCTACGACTCAGTGCTGAGCGCCTCGCGGCTCCAGGCGACGCGTCGCATCGCCCGCGGGGGCCGCCAGGGCGCTTTCGCCCATGATCACGCGGAGGTGTTCCCGCCCTGCTCACGCGCGGAATCGTGATGCTCTGGCAGGATCGACGCGTGAGCGACGAGACCGAGGCCCCTGACGAGTCGCTGCTGCGCCTCGGCGCGGCCCACGGCGTCCTTCCCGACTACTGGGGCCACGACGGGACACTGCACCAGGTCTCCGCCGCGACGCTCGTCGACGTGCTGGGCGCCATGGGCGTGGACGCGTCCTCCCCGGAGCGCATCGAGCTCGCGATCGCCCATGTCGAGGACATGCCGTGGCGGCGCACCCTGCCCCCGGTGATCGTGCTCCGGCAGGGCCGTCACGCGCATGTGCCGGTGCACGTCACTCATGGCGACCCCGTCGAGGCGTGGCTCGAGCTGGACCCCGAGTGCGGCGGCGGCCGACGCGAGGTCACCCAGGCCGACGTCGTCATCGAGCCCCGCACCGTCGACGGGCGGCTCGTGGGGCGCGCGACTTTCACGCTGCCCACCGACCTTCCGCTGGGCTGGCACGAGCTGCGCGCGAGCGGCCCGAGCGCCGACGCGCGGTGCGCCGTGGTGGTCACGCCGGAACGCCTCGAGCTGCCCGACGCGCTCCGCGAGGACCGCGCCTGGGGATTCATGACGCAGCTGTACTCGGTGCGCTCGCGCGCCTCCTGGGGGATCGGCGACCTGGCCGACCTCGCCGAGATCGCGTGGCTCTCGGCGCGCACCTGCGGCGCGGACTTCCTGCTGGTCAACCCGCTGCACGCCGCCGAGCCTGCCGATCCGATGACCCCCTCGCCGTACCTGCCCACCAGCCGCAGGTTCATCAACCCGCTGTACATCCGCGTCGAGGACGTGCGCGAGACGGCCTACCTCTCCGCCGCCGACCGTGCGCTCGTCGAGTGGTCCGCGGAGCCCGCGATCGCCCTCAACGCCGATCCGGGGCCGCTCGACCGCGACACCGCGTGGAGCGCCAAGCGCGCCGCGCTCGAGGTGGTGCACGCCGCCCCGCGATCCGCCGCCCGGCAGGCCGAGCTCGACGAGTTCCGCGAGCTCGAGGGACAGGGGCTCGAGGACTTCGCGCTGTGGTGCGCGCTCGCCGAGCGCTACGCGGGCCGCGACTGGCCCGCCGCCGCGCGTGACGCCTCCTCCGAGCTCGTGGCCCGGGCGCGCGTCGAGCTGCGCGACCGCATCGACTTCTACACCTGGCTCCAGTGGGCCGCCGACCAGCAGCTCGGCGCCGCGCAGCGGTCCGCGCGCGATGGCGGCATGACGATCGGGATCATGCACGATCTGGCCGTCGGTGTGCACGCCGAGGGCGCCGACGCGTGGGCGCTCGCGGACGTGCTCGCACGCGGCGCGACCGTCGGTGCGCCGCCGGACATGTACAACCAGCGCGGGCAGAACTGGTCGCAGCCGCCGTGGCTGCCCGACGCGCTGGCCCGCGCCGCCTACAAGCCCTACCGGGACATGCTCCGCTCCGTGCTGCGGCATGCGGGAGCCCTGCGCGTGGACCACATCATCGGCCTGTTCCGGCTGTGGTGGATCCCCGCCGGCGCCGAGCCGTCCCAGGGCGCGTATGTCCGCTACGACCACGAGGCGCTGATCGGCATCCTCGCGCTCGAGGCGCACCGCGCCGGGGCGGTGGTGATCGGCGAGGACCTGGGCGTCTTCGAGCCGTGGGTGCGCGACTACCTGACCGAGCGGGGGATCCTCGGCACGTCGATCCTGTGGTTCGAGAAGGACCATGACGGGAAGCCGCTGGCCCCGGACCTCTACCGGCGCCTGGCGCTCGCCACCATCACGACGCATGACCTGCCGCCGACGGCCGGGTACCTCGCCGACGAGCACGTGCTGCTGCGGGACCGGCTGGGGCTGCTCGACGAGCCGGTGGCCGTGGTGCGGCAGGCCGCGCGCGCCGAGCGGGAGGCCATGCTCGCCGTGCTGCGCGAGCGCGGGCTCGTGGGCGCCGACCCGTCGGAACGCGAGGTCGTGGAGGCGTTGCACCGGCTCATCGCCCAGACCCCGGCGGTGCTCCTCGGCGTCTCGCTGGCGGACGCGGTGGGTGAGCGGCGCACGCAGAACCAGCCGGGCACGGACCGCGAGTACCCGAACTGGAAGATCCCCCTGGCCGACGGCGCCGGCCAGCTCGTGTTCGTGGAGGACCTGTTCACCCACGCCCGGCTGCGCTCGCTCGTGGCGGCGCTCGACCTGAGCCTGCGCCCACGGGAGGCAGACGAGGCGTGACGCCGGGTTGTATTGAGCCGAGACGCGACTGAGCCCGGCGCCGTTCCGCACGGCGCCGGGCTCAGTCACTGCTGGGCGCCGGTCACGCGCGGCTGCGGTCCGCCTCCTGCGCGACGACCGCCCGGCGCACGCCGTCTCGGGCCTCGACCACGAGCCGGCGCAGGGCCGCCGGGGTGTCCAGGTGCTCCTCGAGCCACGCGTCGGTGGCGGCCAGCACGTCGACGCGCGGGTCCCCGGCCAGGTCGGTGGGGTAGAGCCCGACGACCACGTTCTGCGCCATCTCGCTGGTGCGCGACTCCCAGACGCCCTCGATCGCCGCGAAGTACGGCTTGACGTAGGGGAGCAGCAGCCCGAGGTTGTGCACCCGCCCGAATCCGCTGATGGTGGCGGTCTGCACGGCGTTCGGCAGCTCGTCGCCCTCGACCACGGCAGCCCACGCGGCGGCCTTGGCCTCGGGGGTGGGGATCGCGGCGCGCGCGGCGGCGGCGGCCCGCTGCCCGGTGGCCGTGGGGTCGGCGGCGAGCTGCGCGTCGATCTGCGCGCCGTCCGCTCGGCCGCCCGCGACCAGCGAGGTGAGGAGCTCCCACCGCAGGTCGGTGTCGATGCTCAGGCCCTCCAGGCTCCGCGACCCGTCCAGCAGCGCGGCCACGGCATCGAGCTGCGCGGCGGTGCTGGCGCGGCCCGCGAACGCCTTGACCAGCTGGAGCTGGGTGTCGGAGCCCGCCGGCGCCGCCTCGGCGAGCTCGAGCAGCCGGTCCCCGACGGCCACGTCGGTGGCCTCGCGGTGCTCGGGCGCCACGTACAGGTCGACGGCGGTGCTGAGCTGGCGCAGCAGCACCTGCACCACCGAGGAGTCCGACTCGTGCGCGATGTTGCTCAGCACCAGGTCCACGAAGTCGCGGGCCGGGGTCTCGCCGTCGCGGGTCGCGTCCCAGGCCGCCGTCCACACGAGCGTGCGGGGCAGCGAGTCCGTGAAGCCGCCCAGGTGGGCGATCGCGGTGGCGAAGGACTGGTCGTCGAGCCGGACCTTGGCGTACGCGAGGTCGTCGTCGTTGACCAGCACCAGGTCGGGGCGGCGCACGCCGACGAGCGCGGGCACCTCGGTGCGCGGGCCGTCCACGTCGAGCACGACGTGCTGGGTCCGCACGAGACGGGTGGACCCGTCGGCGTCGGTCACGACGTCGTAGCCGCCGATGCCCAGGCGGTGCGGGCGCTGCACCGGGTGCTCGGCCGGGACCTCCTGGAGCACGGCGAACGAGGTGATCGTCTCCGTGCCGTCGGGCGCGGTCTCCGTGGTGATCTCGGGCCGCAGCAGCGTCACGCCGGACTGCTCGAGCCACAGCGTGGACCAGGCGCCCAGGTCGCGGCCGCTGGTGGCCTCGAGCTCGGTGAGCAGGTCCTTGAGCTCGGTGTTCCCCCACGAGTGCTTCGCGAAGTACGCGCGCACGCCGGCGAAGAACTCCTCGCGGCCGACATAGGCGACGAGCTGCTTGAGCACGCTCGCGCCCTTGGCGTACGTGATGCCGTCGAAGTTCACCTCGACGTCGGCCAGGTCCCGCATGTCGGCGACGATCGGGTGCGTCGAGGGGAGCTGGTCCTGGCGGTACGCCCAGTTCTTCTCCAGCGAGGAGAACGTCGTCCACGAGCTGGTCCACTGGGTCGCCTCGGCGGCGGCCAGCGTGGACGCGAACTCGGCGAACGACTCGTTGAGCCACAGGTCGTCCCACCAGCGCATCGTGACCAGGTCGCCGAACCACATGTGCGCGAGCTCGTGCAGGATCGTCACCGCGCGGCGCTCGACGGTCGCCTCAGGCACCTTGGAGCGGAAGACGTAGTTCTCCAGGAACGTGACGGCCCCGGCGTTCTCCATGGCGCCCGCGTTGAACTCGGGCACGAAGAGCTGGTCGTACTTCGCGAATGGGTACGGCACGTCGAACGCCTGCTCGTAGAACGCGAAGCCCTTGCGCGTGACGTCGAGGATGTTCTCGGTGTCCAGGTGCGGGGCGAGCGAGGAGCGGCAGTACACGCCGAGCGGGATGACGCGGCCGTCGCTGCTGGTCAGCTCGCTGTGCTCGGAGTGGTACGGGCCGGCGACGACGGCCGTGATGTAGCTGGAGATCCGCGGCGTCGTCTCGAAGGCCCACGTCGCCGTGCCCTGGTCGCGCCCGCCGTTGAGGTTGCGCCCGCCCTCGACCGGCACGGGCTCGCCCACGGCGGGGGAGTTCGACACCACGACCCAGTGCGCCGGGGCGGTCACCCGGAAGGTGAACGCGGCCTTCAGGTCGGGCTGCTCGAACACCGCGAACACCCGGCGGGAGTCAGCGACCTCGAACTGGGAGTACAGGTAGACCTCGTCATCCACCGGGTCGACGAAGCGGTGCAGGCCCTCGCCGGTGTTCATGTACGCGGCGTCCGCGACGACCACCAGCTCGTTCTGGTCGGCGAGGCCCTCGAGCTGGATCCGCGAGTCGGCGAAGACCTCCGCCGGGTCCAGGCTCTGGCCGTTCAACACGACCTCGCGCACCCGGGGCGCGATCAGGTCGACGAACGTGCTGGCGCCCGGCGTCGCAGTGAACCGGATCGCGGTGCGTGAGGCGAAGCTGTCGGGTCCGGTCGTGAGGTCGAGGTCGACGTCATACGACTCGACGGACACGACGGCCGCGCGGGCGCGTGCCTCGTCGCGGGTCAGGTTCTCAGCGGGCACGCGGGGTCTCCTTCGACGGGGGTGGGTCGGGCTCGTGGCCGAGCCGATCATTTCACGACGCTCGAACCGATGACCCCTCCCGTGGGCGCCACGCTGCGGCACGATCACTCGGACCGAGCCCGGGCCCTCAGTTCGCCGTAGAGACGCCGCCCCTGATCGCAACGGACCGCGATGATCGGGTTCTGCCGCATGCGGGACGCCAGAGTTGTCAGCGGAAGGGAGCACCGTGATCGCCTGGCTCAACCGGCTCGTGGACCTCGTGGAGGAGAGCCTCATCGAGGACCTCGACGTCGACCGCCTCGCCGCCGCGCTCGGCACGACTGAGCACCATCTGCGTCGCATGTTCTCCGCACTGGCCGGGATGCCGCTGTCGGAGTACGTGCGTCGCAGGCGGATGACTGTCGCCGCGGCCGAGGTCGTCACCGGGTCCGGCGA
>JAEWEI010000315.1 GCA_023389545.1 Actinomycetes bacterium
CCCACCAGCGCCGCCATCGCGACGCGGATCGCCTCGTTGGCCTGCGCGACGGCCGCCCGGCCCGACGTCCCCGGCGCCCGCTCCAGGCTCAGCGGCTCCCCGAACTCGACCACGAGGCGGCGGCGGAATCCGGGAAGGCGGCTGACCGCCTCCCCTGTGCGCCGAGTGCCGAGCACAGCGACGGGCACTACGCGGGCGGCGCCGTTGATCGCCAGCCACGCCACACCCGCCCGGGCGTCGGCCATGTCGCCGCGGCCCCGGCTCCCCTCGGGGAACACCCCCACGACCCCGCCGCGCCGCAGCACGCCCAGCGCTGTGGCGAGTGACGAGCGCCCGTCGCCCTCCACCGGGATCTGGCCCGCGCTGCGCAGCACGGCGCCGACGGGGCCCTTGAACATCGATGCCTTGATCAACACATGCGAGGGCCGCGGCGACGCGCCCACCAACACCGGGCCGTCGGCGACGCCGGCATGGTTGGCGGCGAGCAGCACCGGGCCGTCGGCGGGCACGTGGTGCGCGCCGACCACCTCGGTGTTCCACAGCGCGTGCGCGAAGAGCTTGCCCAGCGCATGGCCGCGCCGGGCCTGTCGCTCGACGGGTATGCCCGCCGGGTCCTGCGGTGCGCGTGACCGCGCGGGCGCCCCGGCCGTCATGACGCCACTCGCCCGGAGACCTGCGCGACGACGTCGAGCACCGCCTGGACTGTCTGCTCGAGGTCGAGGTCGGAGGAGTCGACGGTGACCACGCCGTCCGCGGCGATGTGGAACGTCGACACCGTCGAGTCGTCCTTGTCGCGCCGCAGCACCTGGTCGCGCGTGGCCTGCACGGCGTCGGCGTCGGCGCTGCCGTGCACCTCCTTGGCCCGGCGGGCGAGCCGCGCCTCCTCGCTGGCGGTCAACAGGATGCGCACGTCCGCGTCGGGGGCGATCACCGTGGTGATGTCCCGGCCCTCGGCGACGATGCCCCGCCCGTGGGAGAACGACTGCGGCACGCGCTCCGCCGCGATGGCCTCGCGCTGCAGGCGGCCCAGCTCGGCGCGCACCTCCAGGTTGGTGGCAACGGCGCTCACCGCGGACGAGATCGCCGTGGTGCGGATCGCCTCGCCGACGTCCGTGCCGCCCACGTGCACCGTGGGCCCGGCCGGGTCCACCCCGACGGCCAGCGGCAGCTCGCGGATTAGCGCGGCCACCGCCTCTGTGTCCGTGAGCGGGACGCCCTGCTCGAGACACCACCACGTCGCCGCGCGGTACATGGCCCCGGTGTCCAGGAACGCGAGCCCCAGCCGCTGGGCCACCATGCGCGACACGCTGGACTTGCCGGAGCCGGACGGCCCGTCGATCGCGACCACGATCGCCTGCTGCCGCCGCGCGCCGTCCTGAGGTTCCGTGCTCAACTCACCAGTCTCCATCCGCGGGCACTGAGCTCCGCCTCCAGCTGCTCGGATCGCCCGGGCAGCACTGACATCGATGCCATGCCGACGGGCCGGCCGGCGGAGTGCTCGAGCTGGAGGTCCTCCAGGTTCACTCCGGCCTCGCCCACATCGGCCAACAGGCGCGCCAGCTCGCCGGGCACGTCCGGGACCAGCGCCGTGACCACCTCGTACGCGCGCGGGGCGCCACCGTGCTTGCCGGGGACGCGCGCGACGCCGGTGTTCCCCTGGCCGATGGCCTGCGCGATGCTCGCCAGGGCTCCGAGCTCGACGGTCTCCGGGCCGGTGGCCGCGGCAGCCTGATCGAGCGCCTCGATCACCACGTCGAGGTCGGTGCGCAGGTCGCGCAGCACCGCCGCGACAGCCTCGGCGTTCGCGGCCAGGATCGACGTCCACAGCGCGGGGTCGCTCGCCGCGAGCCGCGTCACGTCCCGAATTCCCTGCCCAGCGAGCCCCAGCGCGGCCTCGCTGGCGTCGCGCAAGCGGGCCGCGACCAGGCTCGAGGCCACCTGCGGCACATGCGACACGAGCGCCACCGCCGCGTCGTGCGCCTGCGCGTCCATCTCCACGGGGATCGCGCCGAGGTCGACGGCGAGCGAGCGCACGGCGAGCAGCGCCTGCGCGGACGACGCCCCAGAGTCAGCGATCACCCAGGGCCGCCCGACGAACAGGTCAGGCACCGCCGCGGCGGGCCCGGACCGCTCACGGCCGGCCATCGGGTGCGAGCCCACGTAGCGGCTCAGGTCGGCGCCCGACTCGCGCAGCTCGTCGAGCACGTACCCCTTGACGCTCGCCACGTCGGTCACCACGGCATCGGGCCAGGCCGCCAGCTCGGCCCGCACCACATCGGCGGTGACGTCCGGCGGCGCCGCCACGACCACCAGGGCCGGCGCGGCGTCCTCGGCGGTCGCCGGGCGCCCGGCGCCCACATCGCGGGCCAGGGCCAGCGCGGTGCGCGACGGGTCGTGCAGCACGACGTCGACCCCGCGCGTGGCCAGGCCTAACCCGACCGACGCGCCGAGGAGCCCGGTGCCGACCACGCGCACCGGCCCCTGGGTCGCCACCGCCTGCGTCACATCCCCACCAGCGCCATCAGCGTGCACAGCTCCGTCTTGCCGAGCACGCGAGTGCGGCCCGGGCGCAGGTCGCCGAGCTTGATCGGGCCGATCTGCGTGCGGACCAGCCGCGTCACCGGGAAGCCGACCTCGTCGAAGATGCGCCGGACCACGCGGTTACGGCCCTCGTGCAGCACGAGCTCGACGAGGCTCGCCTGCTGGGTCTGGTCGACAATCCGGAAGCTGTCGACCGTGACGAGGCCGTCCTCCAGCTCGATGCCCTTCTGCAGCTGCTTGCCCAGCGACGGGTGCACCCGCCCCTCGACCTCTGCGAAGTACGTCTTGGGCACCTCGTGCGAGGGGTGTGCCAGGCGGTTCGCGAGCTCGCCGTCGTTCGTCAGCAGGATCAGGCCCTCGGTCTCGGCATCGAGGCGGCCGACGTGGAAGAGCCGCTCCTCGCGGTTCTTCACGAACTCCGCCAGCGACGGGCGCCCGTCGGGGTCGTGCATCGTCGAGACGACGCCCAGCGGCTTGTTCAGCGCGATCGTCACCAGCGAGGTGTCGAGCTGCACGCGCATCCCGTCGACGTGGATCGCGGCCTTCGCCGGGTCGACTCGCACGCCGAGCTCGACGACGGGCACCCCGTCCACCGTCACCCGGCCGGCCGTGATGAGGTCCTCGCAGGCGCGCCGCGAGCCCAGGCCCGCCGACGCGAGCACCTTCTGCAGGCGCACGCCCTCGGGGTCGTGCACGTCAC
>JAEWEI010000330.1 GCA_023389545.1 Actinomycetes bacterium
CGCGTCTGCGGGTCACCCGGCGCCCGGCGCCGCGACTGCGCTTCATCCGCGACCAGCTCGCACGGCCGGTCGCGCGGCGCATCCGCTCGGGCGAGGTGCGCGCCGGCGCGTGGGAGGCGCTATTCACCGCCTCTGGGCTGGCGGCCGATGCCCTGCGCCGCTACGGCCCTGCGCCGGGACCCGTGCTCCGCTGCGCGCGCCGCGCGGCGCCGACGCCCACCCGGCCCCCTGCCCCTGACGACGGGACGAGGACACGATGACGACCACGACGAGCAGGGCCCCGGCCATCCAGGTCCGCGGGCTGTCCAAGCACTATCGGATCTCCCATGACGACAACCGCCCCTCTACAGCCGGCGAGGCGATGCTGCGCCGGCTGCGGCACCCGTTCCAGCGACCAGCGCATGAGCGCTTCACCGCGCTGGACGGCCTCGACTTCGACATCGAGCAGGGCTCCGCCGTGGGCATCCTGGGCCGCAACGGCGCCGGCAAGAGCACGCTGCTCAAGCTGCTCACCCGGGTCGCGGCGCCCTCGGAGGGCCAGATCCGCCTGCGCGGGCGGGTCGGCAGCCTGCTGGAGGTGGCACCGGCTTCCACCCCGAGCTCACGGGCCGCGAGAACGTGTACCTCAACGGCACGCTGCTGGGCATGCGCCGGGCCGAGATCCAGCGGCGGTTCGACGAGATCGTCGACTTCTCCGGTGTGGAGAAGTTCCTCGACACCCCGGTCAAGCGGTACTCGTCGGGCATGTACGTGCGCCTCGCGTTCGCCGTCGCCGCGCACCTCGACACGGAGATCCTGGCCATCGACGAGGTGCTGGCGGTGGGTGACGCGGAGTTCCAGGCCAAGTGCATCGACCGGATGCGCCGCTCCGCGCAGGACGGGCGCACGGTGCTGTACGTCAGCCACCAGGTGCAGACCGTCACCGCGCTGTGCTCCACGGCGCTGTACCTGGAGAACGGCCGGCTGGTGATGCAGGGCGACGTGGACGAGGCGATCGAGCTGTACCGCACCAGCCGGGACCGTGCCGTGCTGGCGCCCACGGACATCGAGCGCCGCGCGGGCACCGGCGAGCTGCGGATCACCTCGGCCACCGTGTCCAGCCCGCTGTACCGCACCACCGAGGACAAGACCATCGAGCTGGTGGTCGGCGCCAACCCGTCGTTCATCGGCAAGTACTTCGTCTCGTGCCACGTCAACGACCGCAACGGGACCACGATCCTGCAGTGCGACTCGCGCGTGAGCGGCCTGTGGCTCGACGGCGCGCTCGACCAGAAGATCGCCCTCACCATCCGCTCGCCGTGGCTCAAGCCCGGCGAGTACTCCGTGGACTTGTACGTGTGCTCCTCCGGGGTGCTCGACGCGTTCGAGGGCGCAGGACGGTTCGAGATCCACCCGGTGCTGCCCTACGAGCACGCGGTGTCCGATGAAGGGCTCGAGAACGGCCTCGTGCTCGCCGACTTCGGCTACGAGAGGCGTTGAGGCATGCCCCGCACGATCGTGATCAACCCGCCCGGACGCCTGCCGCTGCCCAGCCGGCGCGAGCTGTGGGAGGCCCGCGAGGTGTTCTGGCGGTTCGGGGTGCGCGACCTCAAGCTCCGCTACCGGCAGACGGCCCTCGGGGTGGTGTGGGTGGTGCTGCAGCCGCTGCTCAGCGCCGGCGTCTTCTCGATCGTGTTCGGCCGTATCGCGGAGCTGCCGAGCGACGGCGTGCCGTACTTCGTGTTCAGCTTCGCGGGCATGCTGTGCTGGACGCTGTTCAGCGGCATCGTCACCCGCGCGGCGCCGTCGCTCGTGAGCAACCAGGCGCTGGTGTCCAAGGTGTTCTTCCCGCGGGTGCTCGTGCCGTTGTCCTCGGTGCTGTCGGTGGCGGTGGACGTGCTGGTCGCCGGGGTGCTGATGGCCGGGATGCTCGCCATGACGGGCATCTGGCCGGGGTGGCCCCTGCTGCTCCTGCCGGTGTGGATGGTGCTCGTGGCGCTGCTCGCCTCCGGCATCGGCCTGGCCGCGTCCGCGCTGATGGTCAGCTACCGCGACATCCAGTACATCGTCCCGTTCGCCCTGCAGACCCTGCTGTACGCGAGCCCGCTGGCGTACTCGCTGTCCGCCGTCAGCGAGGACATCCGCTGGCTCTTCGACCTCAACCCGCTGACGTGGCTGCTCGAGGGCTTCCGCTGGTCGCTGCTCGGCCTGGAGCAGCCCGCGCCCTGGCAGCTGGTGGCGGCGGTGGTGACGAGCGTCGGCGTCTTCGTGGGCGGCATGCTCGTGTTCTCGAAGATGGAACGCGGCTTCGCGGACGTGATCTGAGATGGCGTCTCCTCAGCGCACCCCGGATCGGCGGCGCCTCGTCCTGGCCGCGGGCGCCCTGGCCCTGCTGGTCGGGTTGGCCGGCGTCGGCGCCTGGCAGTTGCGCGGGTCGCCGCCGCAGAGCGTCCCGACCACCGTCGCGGCCCCCGGCGCGGAGGCGGCCCCGCTGTGCGGGGTGGCCGACGTGGGCCGGTACTCGGCGCTCGCCGGGGACCCCACCACCGACGTCGTGGACACCGTGGCAGCCGACTTCGCCATCGACGGGACGACGCCCCACGCCCTGGCAACCGACGGCGACGACCTCCTGGCGCTCGCCGCCGACGAGGACGGGCTCACCGTCGTCCGGCTCGGGCCCGATGGCAAGGAGCTCGGGCGGTTCGCCTCCCCGACCCCGCCGGGCGGGCGCACGCCGTCCACCTTCGCGCCCGTGGACGGCGGGGTGGTCGTCACCGCGAGCGCCCGCTCCGACCAGAGCGCTGTGGAGGGCCACGGCAGCGACGGCTCGACGGTGTGGGCCCTTGACCTGGGCGAACTAGGGCGCGGGCCCGTCGCCGCCGTCATCGACTGGTCGGCGGGAGTCGGGGGCGCGGCGTTCGCCGTGGCGTTCGCCGACTCGCCGCGCCTGGCCCTGGTCTCCGCCGACGGCGACCTGGTGGAGCCGGACGGCCCCGAGATCCCCGGCGAGGCGTTCTTCCCGCAGGTGGACGGCACCCTCGTGGCGCGCGCGGACGATGACGACGACGGCGTGCGGCTCAGCCGCTGGTCGTCCGACGGGAAGCTGCTCAGGGAGTTCGGCGGCCCGGTGGAGGGTTCGCCGAACGGCGGCCCCGCCGAGCTGGAGCGCCCCACTGGCGTGGCTGTGGGGCCGCACGGCGGGCTGCTCGTGGCCGGGCCCCGGTACCGCGTGGTCGAGGTGGGCGACGACGGCGTGTGGCGGCGGGTGGGGCTGTCCGGGCAGGGCCAGGGTGCGGTGTTCGACTTCGCCGAGCAGAGCCCGCTGGTCCGCTCCGGCGACCACTTCTACTTCATCTCCTCCGACGAGGACGGCGGCGCGAGCCTGTCCCGGGTGGATGTGCCGGGCATGGACGCCCTGCTGGACTCCCCGGTGACCTACGACATCAACCACGCCTCGAGCCTGGACCGCCTCGGCTTCGGCGCGGGGCTCGTCACCGACGTCCCCTACGGCTACTTCCGCGCGGGCGAGGAGCCCGCCGTCCACGTCGAGTTCGACGACTGGTGGGGCGCGGTGTCCGCGGACTACGAGCTGCGCTACCGGGTCAGCGGGGACCCGTGGGCCGAGCCCCCGGTGGAGCCCGTCTCCGGCACGCTCGCCCTGCCTGAGGACGGCGGCCGCGCTGCCCTCGACCTGCCGCCCGCGCGGCCCGGACCCTACGACGTGCACGCCGAGCTGGTGGACCGCGTCACAGGCGAGGTGCGCACGGCGACCTGCCTGCGGTACGCGGTGGGCGCGCCCGGCGCGGCGTTCGACCCCGCGGGCCTGGCGGACGGCGCGGACTGGGGCGGCGCGCAGCCGGTGCGCGGCGTGCAGCTCGCCGACCAGCTCGGCATCGGCTCCTACCGGGTGCAGCTCGCGTTCGGCGACCTGGTCCCGGACCTGGCCGCCACGCCCTCGGTGGCGGCGCTCGACCTGGACGCGCTGCCCGGCGCGGTCCCCGGCGACCCGTTCGCCCAGATCGAGGAGGCGTCGGCCCTGGCCGCGTGGACCGGGGTGCGGCTGTACGTGCAGGTGGGCCAGGGCGGCGAGGCCGAGCATGAGGCTGTGCAGGACGGGACCTGGGGCGCCTGGGCCGGCGCCATCGCCGAGGCGTTCGCCGCCGGGGCCCCCGACGTCAGCCTGTGGGCGCCGTGGAACGAGCCCAACAACACCGGGTTCGGGGACGGCGGCGAGTACGCGCGCGACGTGCTGGCCCCGTTCGCGCAGGCGGTCAAGACAGCCGCGCCCGGCGCGCAGGTGATCGGCGGGAACGCCCTCAACCTGGTGGTCCCGTGGTATCGCCAGGTCATCGACGCGGGCGGCTGCGACTCGCTCGACATTGTGGGCATCCACCCGTACACGGGCTTCAACCGCTCGTGGGACGAGGAGGGCGCGGATGGCCCGCTCGGGCAGATCGAGGAGTTGAACGCGGCGCTCGAGGGCTGCGGGTCGCCGCCGGTGTGGAACACCGAGTCGGGCTGGTGGTCCGACGGCCCGGGCAACCACTGGGCGCACGGGCACGACGTGGCCCGCACGCTGCTGTGGCAGCGCGCACTGGGCGTCGATGAGTGGACGTACTTCTTCAGCGAGGGCGGCTGGGGCGAGGGCGGCTTCTCCTGGTCCCTGCTGCAGGTCGACAGCTTCGTGAAGCCGGGGGCCCTGGCGATGTCGACAGTCGCCGCGCTGCTGGAGGATCGGCCGCCGCCGGAGGTCGTCGAGCCGGCGGCGCCCCACACCCACGTGATGCGGGTGGGCGAGCGGCCCGGCGAAGACGACCAGCTGACCGCCGTATGGACGGACGACCTGGTCATGGAGGTCCAGGCCACCGCCGACCAGGACGCGACGCTCGTCCTCACCGACGTGTACGGCGCCACCCGCGAGGTCGACGCGGGCGCCGGCGAGCCGGTTCCGCTGCCCGTGACCGGCTCCCCCGTCTTCATCTCCGCGCCCGGCGGCGTCGAGGTCGCCATCTCGACCGCCGAGCCCGCCGGCCCCAACCTGCT
>JAEWEI010000062.1 GCA_023389545.1 Actinomycetes bacterium
TCGCCGGCCTTCGCCGACACGACGACGGGCTTGGACTGCAGCGAGTCACGCGTCGCCTTCGCCTCGTCGAGCGTCTCGATCTCGCGGGCCTTGCGGGCCTTGCGGATCGCGGCGATCTCCTTCTCGGCGCCCTTGCTCCAGCCGGTGGCCAGGCCACGGGGGACGAGGAAGTTCCGGGCATACCCGTCCTTCACGTCCACCACGTCGCCCGGTGCACCGAGACCGGTGACCTCGTGGGTCAGGATGAGCTTGGCCATGGGTCTACCTCCTTCTCAGCGAGCGGACGACGAGTACGGCAGGAGCGCCATCTCGCGTGCGTTCTTGACGGCACGCGCGATCGCGCGCTGTTCCTGGACGGACACACCGGTCACCCGACGCGCGCGGATCTTTCCGCGGTCCGAGATGAACTTGCGCAGCAGCGCAGTGTCCTTGTAGTCGACGACATCGATCTTCGCCGCCTTGAGCGGGTTGAGCTTCTTCTTGGGCTTGCGAACAACGGCCTTGGCCATCGCGGTGCTCCTTGTCATGAAGTCCGGGAGCCCGGGGCGTTGCCATACCCCGGGATGGGTGTGTCAGTGGTGCTGGGCGCCGATCAGAACGGGGGCTCGTCGGAGAACGAGCCGCCGCCGGAGCCGCCGGGGGCCGGAGTGGCCCACGGGTCGTCCTGCTGGCCGCCGCCGCCGGAGCTCCCGCCACCGGAGAAGCCGCCGCCCCCGCCACCGAAGCCACCGCCGCCGCCCGAGCGCTGGGCGCGGGTGACCTTGGCGCTGGCGTAGCGCAGGGACGGGCCGACCTCGTCGACCTGCAGCTCGTACACAGTGCGCTTCTCGCCCTCGCGGGTCTCGTAAGAGCGCTGCACGAGCCGGCCGGTCACGATGACGCGGGTGCCCTTGGTGAGTGACTCAGCGACGTTCTCCGCGGCCTCGCGCCAGATCGAGCAGCGGAGGAACAGCGTGTCGCCGTCCTTCCACTCGTTCGACTGACGGTCGAAGGTGCGCGGGGTGGAGGCCACCGTGAAGTTGGCGACGGCAGCCCCCGACGGGGTGAAGCGCAGCTCCGGGTCCCCGGTCAGGTTCCCGATCACCGTGATAACGGTCTCGCCAGCCATGCGGGCCTCCTCGTTCGTCGTGAGTCAGATGGTGCGTACGTTAAAGATCAGGTCTGACGCGCTCAGGCGTTGGCGCGCAGGACCTTGGTACGCAGGACGACCTCGTTGAGGCCCAGCTGACGGTCGAGCTCCTTGGCGGTCGCGGGCGTCGCCGTGAAGTCGATGACCGCGTAAATGCCCTCGGACTTCTTCTGGATGTCGTACGCCAGACGGCGCCGTCCCCAGATGTCGACCTTGTCGACCGTGCCGCCATCGGTCTTGATGACGGACAGGTACTTGTCGAGCGAAGGAGCAACCGTGCGCTCTTCGATCTCGGGGTCGAGGATGATCATGATCTCGTACTGACGCAGGCTCATACCCACCTCCTCTGGTCTCAGCGGTCACGGTCTGTCCGTGACAGGAGGGTCATCGTGCGTCGCCGCACCAGGGCCTGGGCCGTGGTGCTGCCCGTCGCGCGCGGTCGATCTGCGACCGAGACGACGGGTGTGGCAAGGGGACAGGCTACCGCGCCCGTCCGCCCCGCCGAAATCCACTCACCCGCCAGCGGCGCCGGCCGCCGCGCCGCCACCCGCTCCGCCCGCGCCGCCGCCCGCTGTCCCGCCCGCCGCTGGCGGATTGCCTGCTGCCGGGGTCTCCACCGGCGGCTGGCTCGGCTCCGGCGCCACCGGCGGGACTGTGACTGGCGGCTGCGTGGGCTTCGGCGGAGCGCCCGAGGAGACGACGATCGTCACCGTGCTGCCCTTCGGCAGGCTGGTCCCGGCGCCCGGGTTGACGCTGATGACGCGCCCCTTGGCGACGGTCTCGGACGCCTGCGACTGCACGGCCACCTGCAGCTCGGCGTTGGAGATGGCTGCCGCGGCGTCCGCCTCGAGCTTCCCCTCCACGGAGGGCACCGCGACGTTCTCGACGACGGGCTCCTCGTCCACCGGCTCCTCGGTGACGGTCTCCGTGGGTGTGGCGGTGGGCTTCCCGCCGACGTTGGCGCGCGCGGGGAACTGCTGCACCTCGGCGTACGGCTCCACGGTGAACACCGTCTTCATGTACTCGGCCCACAGCGCCGCAGGCCACGTGGAACCCGTGACCTCCTTGACGCCGCCGAACTTCGCGATGGAGTCCTGCCCCTTGCCGTCCTCCGCCTCCTGGCTCAGCGCCACGGCTGTGGAGATCTGCGGCGTGAAGCCGACGAACCACGCCGACTTGTTCTCGGTCGAGGTGCCGGTCTTGCCGGCGATGGGACGGCCCAGCGGCTTGACGTACTGCCTGCCCGATCCACGCTCGACGACCTGGGTCATCGCGTAGGCGGTGTCCGCCATGACGTCCTCGTCGAACCGCTTCTCATGCACCCGCTCGGGGATGAGGGCCTCGGAGTTGTCGCTGATGTACGTGACCTTGCGGACGATGAACGGCTCGGAGTAGAAGCCCTGGGCGGCGATGGTGGCGTACGCGCTCGCCATGTCGAGCGGGTGGACCAGCCCGGAGCCGAGCACGTTCGACGCGACCTTCTCGACCTCGGTGGTGATGCCGAGGCGGCTGGCGACCTCGGCGGTCGTCGCGGGGGTCACGTCGTTGTTGAGCTGGGCGTACACGGTGTTGACGGACTGCGCTGTCGCCTCGACGAGGTCGATCTCCCCGAGAGACTGGCCGCCGAAGTTCTGCACCGCCTTGTCGCCCCAGCCCGGCAGGTCCTTCATCGGACTGGCGCCCGAGTACGTGCTGCTCAGGCTGATGCCCTGCTCGAGCGCGGCGACCAGTGTGAACGGCTTGAACGTCGAGCCCGCCTGGATCTTGTCCCAGGTGACGCGGTTGCGCTGGTCGACCAGGAAGTCGCCGCCGCCGTAGAGCGCCACGATGGCGCCGTCGGATGTGTCGATGGACACGATGCCGGCCTTGGTCCGCTCATTCGGGGCCTCGCCGGCGAGGGTCCCGTCGAACAGGCTGTTGGCCGAGGCGACGGCGGCGTCCTGCAGGGGCTTGCGGATCGTGGTGACGATCTTGTAGCCCTTGGTGGCGATCATCTCCTCGGTGATGCCCTCTTCGGCGAGCTCGTCCTTGACCATCTTGATGAGGTGGCCGTTCTCGCCGCCGTTGACGCTGCTGCGCTCGTAGACGATCGTCTCGGGGAACACCTGGGCGTCACGCTCTTCCTGCGTGATGTGGCCGTCCTTGACCATGTTGCCGAGCACGGAGTTCCACCGCTGCTCGGCCTTCTCGCGGCTGACCGCGGGGTCCCAGTTGTTGGGCGAGGGGATGATCCCGGCCAGCAGCGCGGCCTGGGAGATCGTGAGGTCCTTGGCCTCGACGCCGAAGTAGGACTTCGCGGCGACCTGGATGCCGTACGAGTCGCGGCCGAAGTAGATCGTGTTGAGGTACCGGCCGAGGATGTCCTTCTTGTCGACCGTCTGGTTGATCTTGATCGCGAGCATGGCCTCCTTGGCCTTGCCCACGTAGGACTTGGTCGGCAGGTTGTAGTAGCGCTCGACGTACTGCTGCGTGAGGGTCGAGGCGCCCTGCTGCTTGCCTCCGCTGACGTTGTTGAGGAAGGCGCGCACGGTGCCCTTGATCGAGACCCCGCGGTTCTCCCAGAAGGTGCGGTCCTCGGAGGAGATGACGGCGTCGCCGACGTGCTTGGGCAGCGTGTCGTACGGGACGATCTCGCGCTTCTGCGCGGCGATGGTCGCCATCTCCTCGCC
>JAEWEI010000103.1 GCA_023389545.1 Actinomycetes bacterium
CGCGGCGCCGAACTTGTCGATCACGTCGAGCGTGCCGAAGTGCAGGAACTCGGGGCCGAACGGGATGCCGAGGGACAGCGTCGGGTACAGGTAGGCGAGGTTGTACCAGAGCAGCAGCTGCAGGATCAGCGGCACGGACCTGAACACCCACGTGTACGTCCACGACACCGAGCGGAGCAGCGGTGACGGGGACAGCCGCATCAGCGCGAGCACGGTGCCCAGGCCGAAGCCGATCACCGCCGCGACGAGGGTGAGCCGCACCGTGCCCCACAGGCCGTTGACCACCGACGGCCACGTCAGGTACTGCCAGACGATCGACCACTCCCAGCGCGCGTTGGTGGTCAACGAGCTGATGACCATCGCCAGCAGCACGAACGTGCCCGCGGTGGCGATCCAGCGGCCCACATGCCGCGCGGGCACGATGCGGGCATCGGCATCGGCGTCCGCCCTGTGCGGCGCGGGGCGCGCCAGGTGGTTCCCGCCGTGCGGCAGGTGCTTCTCGAACGGCAGCGGGCGCGGCTGCGGCTCGGCGTCCACGTCGAACAGCGGCGTGTAGCCCGTGGACAGGTACAGCGCGCGAGCCTCTGGCTGCCGGGGGCCCGTGGTCAGGTACACGCGCGTGTAGCCCCGCGCGGCGATCTCCTGCTCGAGCACCTCCAGGACCCGGCGGGCGAGCCCGCGACGACGCTGGTCGGAACGCGTCCAGATGCGCTTGAGCTCGGCAGTCGTCTCGTCGTAGCGACGGAACGCCCCACCAGCGACGGGCTCGCCGCCGACGAGCAGCAGCACGAGCGCGCCGCCCGGTCCCGCGAACTCCTCCGCCGGGTACTGGGCGAGGTCAGCGGCCATCTCCTGACGCGAGCGCCCGTAGCGGTCGGCGTACTCCTGGGCCAACTCGGCCAGCAGCGGCCGGACCAGCGGATCGGACTGGTGCACGAACCGCACTTCCAGGTCGGCCACTGCGGCGGCGCCCACCGGACGTGCCTGCACGGTCATGACCGGGCCGCCACGCGCAGCAGGTCGGCGGTGGTCGAAGCGCCCGCGTCAGCGAACGCCGCGTGCGCGTCGCCCGCCGCGTGCTCCCGGGGCGGCTCAGGCCGCTCGCCGCCGGAGACCGCAAGCCGCTCGGCGCCAGCAGCGTCCTGTGCGGCCCACGCCCGGGCCAGCAGCTCATAGCTGCGCACCCGATCCTCGTGCCGGTGGGTCACCGTTGTGACCAGCAGCTCGTCCGCGCCCGTCAGACGTTGCAGGGCCGCGAGCCGCGCCACCACCGTCTGCGGCGAGCCGACCAACTGGGTCGCGGTGCGGTCGCGCACCGCGTCGTGGTCGTCCTCGCCCCACCCCGACAGGATCCGTCGCGCCTCGCCCGCGTCGGGGTACGGGATCGCGCCCTGGCCACTGCGGATCGACTGCACCCACGGCCCGTAGCCCAGCGCGAGCTCCTGCGCCGTCGCGTCATCGACGGCGACCACCACGTCCACCGACACGATGACGTACGGCTGTGCGAACCGCTCGGACGGAAGGAAGGCCGCACGGTAGGCGGCCACCGACTCCTGCAGCGTGGCCGGCGCCACGTGGTAGTTCGCGCCGTAGGGCAGGCCGAGCTCACCCGCGAGCTGGGCGCTGGGACCTGCGCTGGACCCATGCACCCACAGCTGCACGTCGGTCCCCGCCGCGGGCGTCACCACCACCGGGCGCCCCTCTGGCGCCACGTACGTCCCGTCGAAGAACCCGAGGATGTCGCGCACGTCCGCGCCGAACCCCTCGCCGGGCGCCCGGCCCAACAGCCTGGCCTGCAGCTCAAGCCGGACCGGGTCGTAGGCCGGCGGACGGGCCGGGGGGATCACCACCCCGTCGACGAGCCGGAGTCCCTGCTCGGCGGGGGCTGCCGTGCCGGGCGTCCCGATGGGCGACCGGTCGCTGGCCGAGCGTCCGATGCCCGAGCGTCCGATGCCGAGGTCGATCCGCCCGGGATGCAGTGCGGCGAGGGTGCCCCACTGCTCGGCGACCTGGAGCGACGAGTAGTTGCCGAGCAGCACCGCCGCCGATCCCACGCGGATCGCGCTGGTCGACTGTGCCACCACGGCGGCGACCACAGCCGGGGAGGCGCCGGCCACCCCGGGGTTGAGGTGGTGCTCGGCGAGCCAGTACCGCCGGTACCCGGCGCGCTCGGCGGCCTGGGCCAGGTCGACGGTGTGGCGCAGGGCGTCAGCGGGTGTGCTGCCAGACGAGATGGGGCTCAGGTCCAGCACGGACAAAGGGACAGGTGGGTGCGACATGGGGTCTCCTCGACGCCGGACGGCGCAGGACGCCAGCCGAGACGCCTGCGGTCGGCAGGAACGGCTGACGGCGGGGCGCGGGCTCGGGCAGGTGGCAGGCTCCACGACGGCAACGGCCGCAGTGTGGAGCGCGGGCTTCGGGCGGGGTGCCCGGGGCGCCAGGCGTGCGTGCGCCGGCGGGTGCGATGGGGCCGACTCGCGGTGGGCGTGAGCGCCGGCTCGCCCACCCTGCGCCGTCAGACGCGTGGGTGGGGAGGGTGTGAGCCGCTGTCGGGCGGGGATCCGGGCGCGTGCGGGACCTGGACCCCGCCTGCCGTTCCGGAGATCAGCAGACGAGCATCAACAACAGCGACAGCGCGTGACGGCAGCGATGTCGACATCGCTCAGGCCGCGGCGGCGGTTCGTGGAGGTGCTCACGCGACGGACGTTAGGGCGAACTTCGACGCGGAGTCAACAGATGGGGCGTATCGGGTCGTGTCGTGAGACACCGGTCGCCACCCGCCGAGCCGGCGTGCTACAACTGCCCGAGGTCTTGAGTGCCAGTGCTCATCTGAGCGCAGCCCCGGCTTGCTGGCCAGCAACCCCCACGTGTCACGGCGGGGTGCTCCGGGAGACGACCTGGCCGTGTTGAGGGACACGGCAAGCGTGATCGACATCGGCGACCACAATGGCGCCTCATCGTCGTCGGCCTGCGTCGGGCCGGCGTCGCGGAGACGCCGCGCCTGGACCCGCCGGACCACTCCAAGGACTCTCTGATGACCACGTCAGCCGTCACCCCGTCCACCGCGTCCACCGCGCCGGGCGTGTCGACGCCCGAGCGTCGCCGCGACGTCATCGCCGTCGTGGGCAATCCACGTCCCGGATCGCGCACGCGCCTCGTGGCTGAGGCCCTCTCCCGCGCGATCGCCGACCTGCTGGACACGCGCACCGCCCCGACCATCGACCTCGCCGACCTGGCCCAGGAGGTCTTCGCCCCGGCACGGCCCGCCGTCGACGACGCGCTCCGACGGCTGTCCGCCGCGCGGGTCGCCGTCATCGCGACGCCCGTCTACAAGGCCAGCTACACCGGCCTGCTGAAGTCGTTCCTCGACCTGTACGGCGCCGACGGGCTGCGCGGGCTCGTCGCGGTGCCGCTCGTCGTCTCGGGGAACCCCGCGCACTCCCTGGCCGGCGAGGTGCACCTGCGCCCGCTGCTCGTCGAGCTCGGCGCCAGCGTGCCCACCCGCGCGCTCGCGCTGACGGAGGCCCAGCTCGGCTCGCTCGACGACGTGGTCGCCGGATGGCTCGACGCCCAGGGCAGCGTGCTCGCCGTGGGGGTCCGGGCGTGACCGCCGACGCGCCTGCCCGGGCCCTGCGCCCCGCGGCACACGACGCCAGCGGCCACAGCGGCCGCATCCCTGACGAGCCCCATCTGAGCGCAGACGAGTACAAGCGGGTGTTCCGCCGTCACCCGGCCGGCGTCGCCGTCGTCACGCTGGAGGATCCGCACACCGGGCGGCCGGTGGGCTTCACGGCCACGTCCGTGATCTCGGTGTCGGCGGCGCCGCCCGTGCTGGCGTTCTCGATCGCCTCGACGTCCTCGAGCTGGCCGGCCTTGTCCGCCGCGCCCACGGTGGTGGTGAACTTCCTGGGCGACGGGCAGGCCGACGTGTCAGCCCGGTTCGCCACGCACGGGATCGACCGCTTCGCGGGCACCGAGCACGTGCGCCTGCCGGGTGGCGAGCCGGTGCTGGTCGGCAGCCTGACGTGGGTGCACGGCCGGGTGCTCGAGCGCATCTCCGTGGGCGACAGCCATCTCGTCACGGTGCGGGCCATCGCGTCGGACACCAGCACCCAGGGGGCGCCGCTCGTCTACCACGACCGCGCCTACACCCAGCTCGGCGACCACTACGAGATCTGATCGTGCGCAGTCCGCTACTGGGCGGCGCCGCGCTGCCGGGCGATCTCGTACAGCGCGATCCCGGCGGCCACGCCAGCGTTCAGCGACTCCACCGACGAGGCGATCGGGATCGACACGATCGCGTCGCAGTGCTCCCGGACGAGGCGCGAGAGCCCCTTGCCCTCGGAGCCGACCACCACGACCAGCGGGTCGGCCGCGAACGGCAGGTCCGCGACGGGCGTGTCGCCGCCGCCGTCCAGGCCGATGATGAAGCAGCCGGCCTTGCGGTACGTCTCCAGGGTGCGCGTCAGGTTCGTGACCTTCGAGACGGGGACCCGGGCGGCCGCGCCCGCGGACACCTTCCACGCGGAGGCGGTGACGCTCGCGGAGCGGCGCTCCGGCACGACGACCCCATGGGCGCCGAACGCGCCGGCGGACCGCAGCACGGCGCCGAGGTTGCGCGGGTCCGTCACGCCGTCCAGCGCCACGATGAGCGGGGCCTGGTCGAGGAGCGCCGCGGCGTCGAGCAGGTCGTCGGCATCCCCGTACTGGTACGGCGGCACCTGGATCGCGACGCCCTGGTGCACGGAGCCGTCGGTGAGCCGGTCGAGCTCCGACTTCGTCACCTCGAGCAGCGGGTACCCGCGCCCGGTGGCGATCTGCAGGATCTCCCGCGTGCGGTCGTCCGCCTCGATGCGCGAGGCGATGTAGACGGTCTGCACGGGGATGTCCGCGCGGAGCGCCTCGACCACGGAGTTGCGGCCCGAGACGATCTCGTGGGTGGCGCTGACGCCCTTGCCGCCGCGCGTGCCGCCAGCACTGCGGGAGGCACGGCTCATGCGGCTGGGACCGCTCGTCCCGGTGGCGCTACGGCGCTCGGCAGCGGCCTTGCGCTTGGCGGCAGGGTGGTACGGGCGCTCCTCGGCCTTGGGCGTGGGGCCGCGCCCCTCGAGGGCCTGGCGGCCCTTGCCGCCCGTGCCGACCTGGGCGCCCTTCTTCGAGCCGGGCTTGCGGGTGGCGCCCCGGCGCTGCGAGTTTCCTGCCATCAGTTCTCGACCTCATCACTGCGGTGCGCGAGCGACCAGCGGCTGCCGGTCGCGGAGTCCTCGACGACAATGCCGGCGGCTGCGAGCCGGTCCCGGATCGCGTCGGAGGTGGCGAAGTCACGCGCGGCGCGCGCTTCGGAGCGGGCGGCGAGCTCGGCGGCGACGAGCGCCTCGAGCGCGGCCTCATGCCCGCGGTCATTCGTCTGGCGGCGCCACTGCGGCCCGTCAGGGTCCAGGCCCAGGATGTCGAGCATCGAGCGCACCGACACCAGCGCGGCCCGGATGCCGTCGAGGTCGCGCTCGGCGAGCGCTGTGTTCCCGGCGCGCAGGTGCTCATGCACCACCGCGAGCGCGGCGGGCACGTTGAGGTCGTCGTCCATCGCGGCCACGAAGCCGACGGGCAGCTCGGCCTTGGCGATCTCGTCGTCGTCCACGGGCCCGGCCTGCTCGGTGGCGCGCTCGACGAACCGCGTGAACCGCTCCCACGTCGCCTCGGCCTCGCCGAGCGTGTCGGGCGTCCACTCGAGCATGGACCGGTAGTGCACGGCCGTCAGCGCGTAGCGCAGCACCGCCGGCTGCGTGGTCTCGAGCAGCGTGCTCACGAGCAGTCCGTTGCCGAGCGACTTGCTCATCTTCGCGCCGCCCTGCGTGACCCAGCCGTTGTGCAGCCAGTACCGCGCGAAGCCGTCGCCGGCGGCGCGGGACTGCGCCTGCTCGTTCTCGTGGTGCGGGAAGCGCAGGTCGAGACCGCCGCCGTGGATGTCGAACGTGGCGCCCAGGTACCGGTGGGCCATCGCCGAGCACTCGAGGTGCCAGCCCGGGCGGCCACGCCCGAACGGGGTGTCCCAGGACGCGGTCTCGGGCTCGCCGGGCTTCGGCGCCTTCCAGAGCGCGAAGTCGCGGGGGTCCTTCTTCACGCCCTCGTCGTCTCCCGTGCCGTCCTGCGCCGAGACCATGTCGTCGAGCTTCTGGTTGGTCAGGGCGCCGTACTCGGGGTACGAGCGGACGTCGAAGTACACGTCGCCCTCGCCTGTGGTGTAGGCGTGCCCGCTGTCGACGAGCCGCTGCATGAGCTCGATCATCGCGGGCACGTGGCCGGTGGCGCGCGGCTCGTACGTGGGGGGCAGCACGCCAAGCGCGTCATACGCGGCAGTGAAGGCGCGCTCGTTGGCCAGGGCCCAGGCCCACCACGGCTCGCCTGCCGCGCCAGCCTTCGCGAGGATCTTGTCGTCGATGTCGGTGACGTTGCGCACGAGCGTGACTCGGTGGCCGCCGCGGCGCAGCCAGCGGATGAGCACGTCGAACGCGACACTCGAGCGCATGTGCCCGATATGGGGGGTGCCCTGCACGGTCGCGCCGCACAGGTAGATGCCGACCTCGCCCGGAACCACGGGGACGAAGTCACGCACCTCACGGGTGGCGGTGTCGTACAGGCGAAGGGTCACACCGGCAAGGTTACCGGCGCAGGCGGCCCCGGTCGGCGCCGCGCCCTGTGCCACACCCCGGCGCCGTTCCCGCCAGGCCCCGTCCCGGCGTCCGCTGCGCGCTCAGCCGAAGGCGCGCCGCTCGCCGCGGTAGGTCGGCGCCACCCGCTCGACGACATCGCCCCGCACGAGGTGCGCCTTGTCGAACCTCTCCATCACCTCGCCGGCCTTCGCGTGCCGGAACCACACACGGTCACCGATCCGCAGGTCTGCCGAGGCGGCGCCCCGCAGCGGCGTCTGCACCTCCCCCGCCCCTTCGCGCGCGGTGAGCGCGAGCCCTGCCGGCGCCACCGGGCGCGGCAGCCGGGAGCGGCTCGCGGGCCCCGACGCGATGTAGCCG
>JAEWEI010000114.1 GCA_023389545.1 Actinomycetes bacterium
TCGCCGGCCACTGGCTGGGCGCGTGGGCATGGGACGAGGTCGTGGAGCACCTGGCCGCCACTGGCCGGCGCGTCATCCCGATGACCCTTCCCGGCCTCGACGAGGCGGACCACGCGCGAGCGTCCAGGACGCTGGACGACCAGGCGGCCGCGATCGAGCACGCCATGGACCGGGCAGGGTCCTCCGAGCAGCAGCCTGTGGTCATCGTGGCGCACAGCGGGGCCAATGCCCCGGTCAGCTTGGTGCTCGACCGGCGCCCCGAGCTCGTCAGCCGTGTGGTGTGGGTCGACAGCGGGCCGGTGGCGCCCGGAACGGTCTTCGCTCCCGACCTGCCGGGCGATCTGGACGAGATGCCCCTACCTCCCTTCGATGTGCTCAAGGAGCAGGCCAGCCTCGAGGGCTTGAGCAGTCACGCTCTGGAGCGTTTCCGGGCCCGCGCCGTCGCCGAGCCCGGCCCCGTGCTCCGCCAGCCAGTGGCCCTCGCCAACGACGCGCGACTGCGGGTCCCGACCACGCTGGTGTGCTGCTCGATCCCGAGCGCACAGCTGATGGAGCTGGCGCGCGCCGGCCATCCGATGTTCGCGGAGGTCGTGAACGTCGAGCGCCTCGACCTCGTCGACCTCCCCACCGGGCACTGGCCCATGTGGAGCCGTCCCGGCGACCTCGCCCGGCTCATCGCCGCCGCGGCGACGAACGACGGCGGGCGCTGACGGAACGACGACGGGCGCCGGTCCCGAAGGACCGGCGCCCGTTCTCGTGCGAAACGCGTCAGGCGCTGCGACGCAGCTTGCCAGCGCGCAGCAGGTCGAGCCTCTCGTCGAGCAGCTCCTCGAGCTCCTTGACGGTGCGGCGCTCGAGCAGCATGTCCCAGTGGGTGCGTGGCGGCTTGCCGCCCTTGGGCTCAGGCTTCGAGGCGTCGCGCAGGAGCGCCTCCTCGCCGCAGCGGCACTCCCAGGTGACTGGGACGTCCGCCTCGACCGAGAAGGGCAGGATGATGGTGTGCCCGTTCGGGCAGTCGTAGTGCGCCTGGAGACGGGGGGCGAAATCGACGCCGTCCTCCGTCTCCATGCTGTGTGAACCGATGCGCATTCCGCGCAGGGACCGGTTCGACATCTGGGACCTCCGTGCCGTTGCCGTATGAAACTCTTCCGCAGGGCACAACGACCGGCCTGGCCCTGATGTTCCATAGTGCCGTGAAGGTCTCGTGAACGCGCGACGAGCCCAGGGGCGCCGAATCGGGCGCGAAGCCGCATGCTGGCGGGTTTCACCCGGTCCGATGACCGCAAGGCTGTGACCAGCGACACAACCTCATGAGCCGCTGCCCAGCCCGCCACGGATCACCCCTGCGCGGTGCGGGCCGATGGCGATCTCCGCTCGGATGCGCAGCCCGGCGGCCGCGGCCAGCCCGCGGAGCGCGCTCGACCAGCCGCGCTCGAAGGCGCCGTCCGCCCCGCCACCCTCGCGCGCGTAGCCGACGAGCACGGATCCGCCCGGGGCCTCGTGCTGGACCACTGACGCCAGCACGTGCACGAGCAGCGCGGCGACGGTCTCGGACGGCGCCAGCGTGGCGTGCTCCACGGGCAGCACGACGGGCGCCGGGCTGTCGTCGTGGTGCAGCACGAGGAACCACAGCGTGGGCGGCCCGGAGCGGTGATCGCCGATCGCGCGCAGCATCACGCCCACCAGGGCGTCGTCGCCGGCGGCGTGAGCACGGGCGGCGTCGGCGTCACTGGATCCGTCCGGCCTCGGCGCCGCTCCGGACGGGGGCGGCTGACGCAGGCCGTAGTGGAACGGGTCGCCCCAGGGGTACGGCGGCTCGGGGCGCGGACTCGGGTCGGGTGCGTTGGGCATGCGGCCCACCGTCCGGGCCGCCTCCCACGCCGCCCGGCGCGGCAGTCAGAGCGGTGTGGGCGACCTGCGGCGGTTGGCGCCTGTGGGCGGCCAGGGGCGTCCCGGGGCGGTCACCCGGGGCCGCCCGAAGGGCTCACTCCGCCCTGGCAGGCTGCGTGAGCACCACCCCGTCGGTGAACATCACACCGTCGCTGAACCGCGCCTGGACCCGCCCGCCGCCGAACTGCTCCGCGTACAGGCGCGCGTACAGCCCGTCCGGCGCCTCGACGAGCTCCGCATGCGTCCCGCGCTCGACCACCCGGCCGTCCTCCACCACGAAGATCACGTCCGCGTCGATGATCGTGGACAGCCGGTGCGCGATGGCGAGGGTCGTCCGTCGCTGCAGCACCCTGGCGAGGGCGTCCTGCACCAGGCGCTCCGAGGCGGTGTCGAGTGCGGACGTGGCCTCGTCGAGGATGAGCACCCGCGGATCCTTGAGCAGCACGCGGGCGATCGCGACCCGCTGCTTCTCGCCGCCCGAGAGCCGGTAGCCCCGCTCACCCACAACTGTGTCGTAACCGCCCTCGAAGGACATGATCCGGTCGTGGATGTTCGCCGCGCGGCAGGCATCCTCCAGCTCCGCGTCGGTCGCGTCCGGCCGGGCGTACCGCAGGTTCTGGGCGATCGTCGCGTGGAAGAGGTACGGGTCCTGCGTGACGACGCCGACAGTGTCCGCGAGGCTGGAGAGCGTGACGTCTCTGACGTCGTGGCCGTCGATGCGCACAGCGCCGCGGTCCACCTCGTACAGCCGCGGCACGAGGTGGCTCAGCGTCGTCTTGCCCGCGCCGGACGGGCCCACGAACGCCGCGAGCTGGCCGGGCTCGACCTCGAACGACACGTCGCGGACCGCCCAGGCCCGCCGGGCGGGAGCTACGGCGCCCGCGGCTGTGCGGGCCCCGCCTGGTGTCGGGCGGGGCAGCCCATGCGGCATCCCGCCGCCCCCGGGAGTCCCCGAGCTGGGGACGCCGAAGCTCATCATCGCGCCGCGCATCCCCCCGCCCATCCCCGAGCCCCGACCGGGCGGCGCGACCGGCTCAGGCTCCTGCAGCGACGGGGGAGACGGGTACCGGAACCACACCTCGTCGAAGGACACGCGGCCCCGCGTGGTGGCAGGGTCGAGCACCACGGCGCCGGGGCGGTCCCGGATGGCGGGCTCCAGGTCCAGGTACTCGAAGATGCGGCGGAACAGCGCGAGCGACGTCTGCACGTCGAGCGCCACGCGCATCAGGGACACCACTGGCATCAGCAGCCGGGCCTGCAGCGTCGAGAACGCGACGAGCGTCCCGGCTGTCAGGGCGCTCGCGCCGACGCCGCCGGTGATCATGTACCCGGCGGCGAGGTAGACCAGCGCGGGCGTGATCGCCATGAACGCGTTCACCACCCCGAAGAAGCCCTGGCCCGCCATCGCCTGCCGCACCTGGAGCACCACCTGGCGGTCGTTCTCCTCGCGATACCTGGCGATCTCCGCATCCGAGCGGTTGAACACCTTGGTGAGCAGCACCCCGGAGACGCTCAGCGCCTCCTCGGTGATCGCCGTCATGTCGGCCAGCGACTCCTGCGTGGCGCGCGCGATCACCTGGCGACGGGCGCCCACGCGACGTTGCATGACCACGAACACCGGCATGAGCGCGACGGCGACGATGGTCAGCTGCCAGCTCAGCAGCAGCATCGCGACCAGCGAGGCGATGACCGTCACCGCGTTCGACAGGATCGACGATGCGGTCGTGGTCAGCACCGAGCGCACGCCACCCACGTCATTGGCGAGCCGGGACTGGATCGAGCCGGTCTTCGTGGCGGTGAAGAACGCCAGCTCCATGCGCTCCAGGTGCGCGAACAGCCGCCCCCGCAGGTCGGCCATCGCGAGATTGCCGACCTTCGTGGTCAGGTAGGTCTGGCCGACGCCGATCGCCGAGCTCAGCAGCGGCACCAGGATCATCGCGCCCACCAGCCACAGCAGCAGGCGCAGGTCGACCTCGCCGGACTCGGGGAACAGCGCGTCGTCGAAGACCCGCTGGGTGAGGAACGGCGTGACGATGCCGAGGACCGCCCCCACGAGGATCGACAGCACGACGAGGATGAGCTCGCCGCGGTACGGGGTGAGCAGCGCGCCGATCCGGCGCAACAGGGCTCCCGGCGTGCCCGCCACGCCAGCCGGGGCGGTCGGGGCGGTCGCGGGACTGGGCGGCTCCGGTGACTCCGATGGGGCGGGCACGGGCGGGGGAGTCGGGCCGGTCATGCGCCCAGTCTGGCCGTCGTGGCATGCGCTGGCGAACACGCCACGCGTGGTGGGCCGCGGCGGCCGCTCAGTCGACGACGGCGCCGTCGCCGGGCCGCAGGCCGCTCACCACCGTGGCGTCGCGCTCCTGGTCCCGGACGACCTCGGGGACCAGTCCGGCGGCCGCGAGCGCCTCGACGAGCGCGGCGACCTGGGCGTCACCGGCCTCCATCAGCACGCGCCCTCCGCGGGTGAGCCAACGCGGCGCGAGCAGGATCACCCGGCGCAGCAGGTCGAGGCCTTCAGGGCCGCCATCAAGGGCCGTGCGCGGCTCATGCCGGCGCGCCTCGGGCGGCATGAGCCGCAGCGCTGCCGTCGGCACGTAGGGAGCGTTGGCGGTGAGGACGTCGACGCCGCCGCGCAGGCGTGGCGGCAGGGGGTCGTCCAGGTCGCCCTGATGGACCTGGCCGAGCGCCACCGGGATGTTCCGGCGGGCGCACCGCACGGCGGCCGGGTCGATGTCCACGGCGTGCAGCTCGACCTCCGTGTGCCCGGCGGCGATGGCCAAGCCCACCGCGCCCGATCCGCAGCACAGGTCCACGACGATCGAGCGGCTGTCGCCCCGGGCCTCGAGGGCGCGACGGGCCAGGTCCACCATGAGCTCGGTGCGGCGGCGGGGCACGAACACCCCGGGGCTCACCAGCACCCGCATCCCGCTGAACGCGGCCCAGCCCAGGACGTGCTCGAGCGGCGCCCCGTTGACGCGTCGCGCGGTGAGCTCGGCGAGGTGGCCGGGGCTCGTCGCGTCGCCGTGGAGCAGTCCTGCTTCTTCCTCTGCGAACACGCAGCCCGCGGATCGCAGCGCCCGCACGGTGGCGGCCACCTCTGGCCATCCGCTGCCGGCCGGCCGTGCTGCGGGGTCTGCGGCTGGACCTGCGTCCGGGTCCCGCGCGGACGCCGGGACCTCAGGCATGGGTGCGTTCGACGGCCCGCTGGACGACCTCGTGGTCGTCGGCGCCGTCGAGCCGCCACTGGCGTTGCTGCATCGCCCCGTTGCCCCGTTGGAGCACTCGGCGCACCTGCTCGTCCACCCAGTGCCGGTCGCCGGTGGCCTCCAACGCGGGCCGCACATGGTCGAGCAGGGTCTGGACCGCTTGCGCGGCGGGCAGCGGGCGGAAGGTGAGCGGGTCGAGCAGGTCGCCGGTGAGCCCGGACCTCGCCGCACGCCAGGCGGCGACGCGCAGCGCCTCGGTGCGCGGCTCCGGGCCGAGCGGCGGGCCGCCCGCGAGGCCGGGGTCCAGGGCGGTGTCGGCCAGGGCGCGCACGAGCACCCCCTGGAGCACGGCGTCGGCGGAGTCGAGGCAGACGTCGGGGACGCGGACCTCGACGGTGGGGTAGCGCGGCGAGAGCCGGGCGTCGAAGTAGACCATGCCGGGGTCGAGGATCGTCCCGCTTCCCACGAGGACGTCGACGAGGCCGTGGTAGGCCGCGGCGTCGCCGAAGGGGGCGGTCGGGCCCGCTGTGGGCCAACGGCCCCACACGAGTGAGCGGTAGCTGGCGTAGGCGGTGTCCTCGCCGTGCCAGTACGGGCTGTTGGCGCTCAGTGCGAGCAGCAGGGGAGTCCACCGGCGCAGGCGGTCGATGATCCGGACACCCTCGTCGTCGTCCGCGACCTCGACGTGGATGTGGCACCCGCAAGTGAGCTGCTCCCGGGCGATCTCGCCGAACTCGTCGCGGATGGCCTTGGCGCGCTGGTTGACGATCACCGTGGGGTCGCCGCCGATCGGCGCGGTGCCGAGGGCGACGACCCGCGCGCCGACGTGCTGCGCCGAGGAGTCGGCGCGCGACCGGCCGGCTCGGACCTCTGCCAAGAGGTCGGCGACAGTCGATCGCGGGCGGGTGGACGTCTCGACCTGTTCTTGGGTGAACTCCTTCTCGAGCCTCCCGCCAGGGGGGTCGTCGAGCGTCTCGTCGGCGGCGTGGGCCGCCGCATGCTGCAGCGCGGGGGCTGCGACGGCTCGGAGGGTCCCGTCAGGAGACACGAGCAGGAACTCTTCTTCAATCCCGATGCGGCGCACCCACACAGTGTGGTGGGGGGCCGGGGCACTGTCTCGTCGAATGCACTTTTATTGACATATTGTCCATTATTGGCTTTCTCTTTACCTTAGCGGCCATGGCAGCGCTGCGACCAGCTTTCCGGGCCCGCGTGAAGGACGGCGCCGCCGGGAGAAATCGGGCAAGCGACGCCGCTGACCGGGGGAGTGGCGCCCGTCAGGCCAAGAACGCCGTGATGGCCTCGACCACCAGATCGTGATCCTCCGCCTGCGGCAGGCCCGACACCGTGACCGTGCCGACCACGCCCACGTCCACGATCCGCACCGGAAAGCACCCGCCATGCGCCGCGTAGCGCTGCAGCGGCAGGTCCTGCTGCTCCGCGAACGTCGTCCCGTCCGCACGCGCCCGCGTCCCGACCAGGTACGACGACGCGCCGAACCGCTCGGTGACCCGCACCTTGCGGTCGACCCACGAATCGTTGTCCGGAGTCGTGCCTGGCAACGCGGCATGGAAGAGCTGCTGGCGCCCGCGCCGCACGTCGATCGTCACCGGCAGCTCCCTCTCCTGGGCGATCTCGACCAGAACGCATCCCAACCGCCAGGCGTCGTCGTTGTCGAAGCGGGTGAAGACCAGGTTGCGCTCCTGCTCCTCGAGCTTCGCGACCAGGTGGACCAGCTCAAGTTCGCTTGACGGGCTCATCTCTTGATCATGGCCGCGCCCGGGCCAGCCGTCGAGCGGACGCCATGTCCCCCCGCTGTGGGACGGTGGGGGCGACGACCTCGACGCCCCCCGGACAGATGGAGACACGATGAGCACGGCCATGAGCACGGACCCGCGCGTGCCTGCCCAGCACGTCGCCGACAGCCACGACCTGATCCGCGTCCACGGCGCCCGAGTCAACAACCTCAGGGACGTCGACGTGGTCATCCCGAAGCGCCGGCTGACCGTCTTCACGGGCGTCTCCGGCTCGGGCAAGAGCTCGCTGGTGTTCGGCACGATCGCCGCAGAGTCACAGCGGATGATCAACGAGACCTACAGCACGTTCGTGCAGGGTTTCATGCCCACCCTCGCACGTCCCGACGTGGACGTGCTGGACGGGCTCACCACCGCGATCATCGTCGACCAGGAGCGCATGGGCGCCAACGCCCGGTCCACCGTCGGCACCGCCACCGACGCCAACGCGATGCTGCGCATCCTGTTCAGCAGGCTCGGCCAACCGCACATCGGCTCGTCCCAGGCGTTCTCCTTCAACGTGGCGTCCATCTCGGGCGCGGGCGCCGTGACCATGGAGAAGGGCGGTGTGACCACCAAGGAGCGCCGGAGCTTCTCCATCACCGGCGGCATGTGCCCGCGCTGCGAGGGACGGGGCTCCGTCACCGACTTCGACCTGACGCAGCTCTACGACGACAGCAAGTCCCTCAACGAGGGCGCCTTGACGATCCCGGGGTACACCGCCGACGGCTGGTACATGCGCATCTACACGAGCTGCGGCTACTTCGACCCCGACAAGCCCATCCGCGACTTCACGAAGCCTGAGCTCGACGCCCTGCTCTACAAGGAGCCGACGAAGATCAAGGTCGAGGGCATCAACATCACGTACGAGGGGCTGATCCCCAAGATCCAGAAGTCGTTCCTCGCCAAGGACGTCGACGCGCTCCAACCGCACATCCGGGCGTTCGTCGAGCGCGCCGTCGTCTTCACCACCTGCCCCGACTGCCACGGCACCCGGCTCAACGAGGGCGCCCGGTCCTCCCGGATCGGCGGCGTCAACATCGCCGACGCGTGCGCGATGCAGATCAGCGACCTCGCCGAATGGGTGCGCGGCCTCGACGAGCCGTCAGTGGCGCCACTGCTGGCCTCGCTCCGCAAGACGCTCGACTCGTTCGTCGACATCGGCCTCGGCTACCTGTCCCTCGACCGGTCCGCGGGCACGCTCTCGGGCGGCGAGTCCCAACGCACCAAGATGATCCGCCACCTCGGCTCCTCGCTCACCGACGTCACGTACGTGTTCGACGAACCGACCATCGGGCTGCACCCCCACGACATCCAGCGGATGAACGAGCTGCTGCTGGAGCTGCGGGACAAGGGCAACACCGTGCTCGTCGTCGAGCACAAGCCCGAGACCATCGCCATCGCCGACCACGTCATCGACCTCGGGCCCGGCGCGGGCACGGCAGGTGGGACGATCTGCTTCGAGGGGACCGTTGACGGCCTGCGGGCCAGCGACACCGTCACCGGGCGCCACCTGGACGACCGAGCCGCCCTCAAGGAGACGGTGCGGACACCCACGGGCGCGATGGAGATCCGCGGCGCCACAGCGAACAACCTGCACGACGTCGACGTCGACATCCCGCTCGGCGTCCTCGTCGTCGTCACCGGCGTGGCCGGCTCCGGCAAGAGCTCCCTTGTGCACGGCTCGATGCCCGCGGGCGCCGACATCGTCTCCATCGACCAGGGAGCGATCCGTGGCTCCCGGCGCAGCAACCCCGCCACGTACACCGGGCTGCTCGAGCCGATCCGCAAGGCGTTCGCCAAGGCCAACGGCGTCAAGCCAGCCCTGTTCAGCGCCAACTCCGAGGGGGCGTGCCCCACCTGCAACGGCGCCGGCGTCATCTACACCGACCTGGCGATGATGGCCGGCGTGGCGATCCCGTGCGAGGGGTGTGAGGGCAAGCGGTTCGACGCCTCGGTGCTCGAGTATCACCTCGGCGGCCGCGATATCAGCGAGGTCCTCGCCATGTCCGCCACCGAGGCGGAGCAGTTCTTCGCCACCGGCGACGCGCGCACCCCCGCTGCGCACGCCATCCTCGACCGCCTGGTGAAGGTCGGCCTCGGCTACCTCACGCTCGGGCAGCCACTGACGACCCTCTCCGGCGGCGAGCGGCAGCGCCTGAAACTGGCAAGCCACCTCGGCGAGAAGGGCGGTATCTACGTCCTCGATGAGCCGACGGCCGGGCTGCACCTCGCCGACGTGCAGCAGTTGTTGGGGCTGCTCGACCACCTGGTCGACACCGGCAAGTCCGTGATCGTCGTCGAGCACCACCAGGCGGTCATGGCACACGCCGACTGGATCATCGACCTCGGCCCCGGCGCCGGGCACGACGGCGGCCGCATCGTCTTCGAGGGCACGCCCGCCGACCTCGTCGCCGCCCGGTCGACACTCACCGGGGAGCACCTCGCCGAGTACGTCGGAGCCTGAGCACGAGGCCTCGACGCAGACGAGGGGTGCGGCGCCGAGTTGACGCCGCACCCCTCGAGGAAGAGCGCTCGCGGACTAGGAAGCCGAGCAGCTCACCGACGGCCACGTCCAGTTGCCGTTGTGCGCGACGGTGAAACCAAACGACGTCGTCTGGCCCGCTGCTAGCGAGCCGTTGCCGCTGGGGCGCATCGTCATGACGTTGCCGGAGCTGTCCCAGGTGGGCGACCCGCTCCACGTCGCGGTGATCTTCTGCGGCGAGCGGACCGTGACGATGGACTGCCAGTTGCTGATGTTCGTGTTGGCGCGGATGGTCACCGTGCCGTTGAACCGGTCATTCCACTTCTGGCCCTCGGAGTAGGTCGCGGTGCAGCTGGCGCCACCGGTCGGGGGCGGGGTCGTGGGGTTCGACGTCGGGTTGGGCGTCGGCGTGGTCGGGTTGGGGGCCGGAGTGCCGCCCGCGTTGAGCTGGTTGAGCACGCTGGTGTAAGCGGCCTTCTTGTTGCCCGAGCCGTCGAACAGCAGCGGCGTGCCCGAGGCGCGCCAGGAGTCGGTGTCCCGCACACCCCACACCGTGACGCCAGTACAGCGCGCCACGGAGAGGCAGGCCTGGATGACGCCCTGATACTGCTGCGCCTGCGAGCTCCCGGATCCCTCGATGTCGAGCTCGGTGATCTGCACGTCGACGCCGAGGTCGGCGAAGTTCTGCAGCGTCGTGTGGTAGTTCGACGGCACCGGGTTGCCCGAGTTGAAGTGCGCCTGGAAGCCGACGCAGTCGATCGGCACGCCGCGGGCCTTGAAGTCGCGGACCATGTTGTAGACCCCTTGGGTCTTGGCGTGCGACCAGTT
>JAEWEI010000150.1 GCA_023389545.1 Actinomycetes bacterium
CGTCGTTGGTGGAGCCCGCGGCGCGGACCGCCTCGTCGACGATCGGGTTGGCGTAGCGCGCGAAGTTGCCGGAGATGGCGGACTCGCCCACCGGGGTGGTGTTGTCGCTGTGGTAGCGCTGGTTGTAGGGGTAGTACGGGTTCGGCGACGCGTACAGGCCGATCGAGTCGAGCGACAGCTGGTAGGTGCCGCCGGTCTGGTTGGCGTTCCACTCGTTCCACGACAGCTGCGTGGGCGTGAGGTCGATGCCGACCTCCTTGAGCTGCTGCTTCATCGCGTCGTTGAGCGAGATGTAGTCGCTCCAGCCCGTGACCGTCTGAATGGTCAGGGAGAGCTTCTGCCCGTCCTTCACGCGGATGCCGTCAGAGCCGAGCGTCCAGCCGGCGGCGTCGAGGATCGCGTTGGCCTTGGCCGTGTCGGCCGTCTGCGGGGCGACGGCGTGGTCCTTGTTGACGATCCACTTGGCGTCGCGCTCGGGCAGCAGCAGCGTCGGGCTGCCCTCGCTGGCGAAGCCCCCGCCGGCCAGCTTGTTGAGCTGGGCGCGGTCGATGGCGTAGTAGATCGCCTGGCGCACCGCGACGTCGGTTTGCGGGCCCTCGCAGCCCAGCTCGGCGTTCGAGCAGGTGTAGATCGAGGTCGTCAACGCGGGGGTGTTGACGTAGGCGAGGTCCTTCTGGTCCTTGAGGAGCTGCTCGAGGCCGGGCAGGAACGCGCTCATCCAGTCGACCTGGCCGGCGATGAGCGCGGCGCTCGCGGCGTCGGCCGTCTCGAGCGAGATGTAGCGCACCTCGTCGATGGCCGGCTTGCCCTTCTCCCAGTAGTCGACGTTCTTCTCAAGCGCGTAGCTCTGCGCGGAGAAGGTCTTCACCTTGAAGGCGCCGGTGCCGACGGGGTTGGAGTTGACCTCGGTGACCGGGTCGGCGACGTCCTTCCACACGTGCTCGGGCACGATGCCGCGGTTGCCGAGGATCTCGGGCTCCTGCATGAAGGACTTCTCCGGGAAGGTGAGGACGACGGTGTTCTCGTCCGTGGCCTCCGCGGTGGCCGCGAGCCCGGTGGTGTTCAGCTCGGGCGTCTCGTTGACGAGGTTGAAGGTGAACGCGACGTCGGCGGCGCTGAACGGCTCGCCGTCGTTCCACTTGACGCCCTCGCGCGTGGTGATGGTCAGCTCGGTGCCGTCCTCGTTCCACTCGTGGCCGGTGGCCAGCAGCGGGGTGGGCTCGGACTCTGAGGCGAGGTTGTACCAGTAGAGCGTCTCGTGGATCACGCCGAGTGTGGGCTGCAGCGCGGTGGGCGAGAACGGGTTGAAGTTCTCGGTGATGGTGCCGGTGGCGCCGTTGAAGACGGTGATCGCGGATCCGCTGCCGCCCCCGGAGCCTGCGGCGGGGTCGGAGCCGGAGCAGGCGCTCAGGCTGAGTGCGGCGACCGAGGCGACGGCTGCCGCGGTCCAGGCCAGGCGCCTTCCGGGGCGCCGAGTGAAGAGGAGCATCTGTGATCCCTCGGTCTGTCGTCACCACGTCGTGACGAGGTTGTGCTGGAAGCCTCCGCGACGTCCCTGTCGGCGGCACGGCACTGCTTGGGCCTTCCAGTGGTTACTTTCTTAACTGTCCAAAGTATGGCTGTCAAGGATTGTGTCCTGTTTGTGACCTGTACGTCCGATGCGCCGCTGGCCTGCGTGAAGGCAGGCGCTCAGACCCGTGTCGCGCGCAGCAGCACCAGCCGCTCGGGGAACAGCACCGGCGCCTGCAGCCCCACCTCGGACAGCACCCGTCCCGGCAGCCGCACGCCCTCCGGCGCCCACCACGGCAGGTGGGTCCACTGGCTGGCCACGCCGTCCAGGCTCGCGCCCGGGGCCTGGGGGCGCACGTGGTAGAGCGCATCGGGCTCCAGGCCGGGAAGCGGCAGCCGTCCCGTCGGGTAGTCCGCCGACGTCGCAGTCGCCACCCACGCGAACAGGGCGTCCGAGCCGTCGGCCGCCACCACGCCATGCACGTCCAGCGCCGGATCGGCCACGTCCGCGTGCACCGCGACGCCTGTGTGCAGCAGGCCGCGCACGTCCTTGTACAGCCCGATCCACTCGGCGAGCTCCGCACGCTGGGCCTCATCGGCCTCACGCAGGTCCCACTCGACGCCGAGGTGACCGAAGAGCGCCGTCCCCGCGCGGAACGACAGGGGATGGCGCCTGCCGGTGGAGTGCGCGGCGCCCGAGCCGACGTGCGCGCCCATCAGCTCGAGCGGCGCCAGCAGGTTGGTCCAGCGCTGGATCTGCTGGCGCTCCAGCGCGTCGATGCAGTCGCTCGTCCACACGCGGTCGGTGCGGTCCAGGATCTCCAGGTCGACCCGCCCGCCGCCGGATGAGCACGACTCCACCTCGACGCCCGGGTGCAACGCCCGCAGCTCGTCGAGGAGGCGGTAGACGGCCAGCGTCTGCCCGTGCACGCCGCCGACTCCGCGGGCGCCGTGCCCGGCGTCCACCAGGTCCCGGTTGTGGTCCCACTTGAGGTACGCGATCGGATACTCGGTCAGCAGCGCGTCCAGCCGCCCCAGGATGTAGGCGAACGCCTCCGGCCGGGCCAGGTCGAGCACCTGCTGGTGACGCGCCGCGCGCGGGAGGCGGTCGGGCATGCGCAGCATCCACTCCGGGTGGGCCCTGGCCACGTCGGAGTCCGGGTTGACCATCTCCGGCTCCACCCACAGACCGAACTCCATGCCCAGGCCGTTCACATGCCGCACCAGCGGCCCCAGGCCGTCCGGCCAGATGTCGGCCGAGACGAACCAGTCGCCCAGCCCCGTGGAGTCGTCCCGACGCGAGCCGAACCACCCGTCGTCGAGCACGAACCGCTCCACGCCGACCGCCGCCGCGGCGTCCGCGAGATCGGTGAGGCGGGTCAGGTCGTGCTCGAAGTACACCGCCTCCCACGTGTTGGCCACGACCGGGCGCGGACTGCGCGGGTGCTGCGGCCGGGCGCGCATCCAGCCGTGGAACCGCGCCGCGAGATCGTCGAGGCCATGGCCCCACGAGCCGTACAGCCACGGGCTGGTGTAGGACTCCCCCGCCTCCAGGCGCACCTCGCCGGGCAGCAGCGACTCGCCGCCGCCCAGCAGGCCCGGGTTGTAGTGGCTGCGCTCGGCGAGGGAGCGGTGGTTGCCGGACCATGCCGCGTGCACCCCCCACACCTCCCCGCGCCGGTTCGCGAAGCCGGGCACGCCGGCCACCAGCACGTGCGCGGTGTCGTAGCCGGTGCGCCCTCGCCGGTTCTCCCGCAGGCGGACGCCGTGCGTGAAGGCGGTGCGCTGCGGGCTGCGCTCGCGCAGGTGGCGGCCCGTGAAGTCGAGCAGCTCGGTGGCACGGCCGGGCACGGGCAGGGTGAGCAGGAGCCCGTCGACGGTGTAGGCGCCCGGCCCCGTGCTCGTGAGCCGCGCCCGCTGACGCACCAGGCCCTGGGCCGTGAGCTCGAGCACGAGCCGCAGGCCGAGCCGGGCGGCCGCGTCCTGCGCGTCGACGACGAGCCGCTGCGTCCCGTCGGCGTCGTGCTCGAGCCGGGCGCCGCCCACCCGGAAGGCCGTGGAGAAGTCGGCGCCGTCGCGGTGGCCCGCGAGGCCGGGCGTGCCGAGGTAGCCGGCGGACTGCTCCGGCAGCACGGCGATCTCGACCTCGCCGTCCACCGGGAATCCGAGTGGCTGCGGGCGAGTGACGAGGCGCAGGGCGGCGAGCGCGTGCGAATCGAGCTCGCCCAGGTCGGCGCCCCAGTGCAGCACGCGCGGCAGCGTGCCCCCGCTGAGATCCACCACCACGCCGACTCCCGCCGCGCGCAGTTGGAGGATCGCGCCCGTGGCATCGTCGAGGACGGCGACGGGCCGACCCGCGGCCGGGGCTGGCGAGCCGTTGCGGGGGGTGGTGAGGTGGTGGTGCACGGCGTCGCGCGTCACAGGTCGGCTCCTTCGTCGGCTGGTGGCATGACGATAGAGGAGAAATGTTTGACTTACTTTGTTCAGTTGCCTAAGAATTGATCCACCCGGGTTCTCGCCTCGGTGACGATGTCGTCGACGGAGCCGCGCAACGCTGCGCGCTCCGTGCGCGAGGCCCATGAGGCAGGGAGAACCCCGGATGTACCGACACGACCTGCACGACGGCTGGACGCTGCGCGCCACGGGCGGACCTGTGCCCGCCGAGATCGCTGGCCGCACGGTGACCGCCGAGGTCCCCGGCAGCACGCACACCGACCTCCTCGCCGCAGGCCTCATCCCCGATCCGTACCTCGACCAGAACGAGACGGCGCTGGCCTGGATGCACCGCGCCGACTGGCGCTACAGCCGCGAGCTCGTCCTCGAGCCCGCCGACGCCTGCGAGCGGGTCGACCTGGTCTTCGACGGCCTCGACACCGTCGCCGAGGCGCGGCTCGACGACGCGCTCGTCGGACGCGCCGCCAATCAGCACCGGTCCTACCGCTTCGACGTCCGATGGGCCGCCGACGGGACCCCCCGCGCCCTCACCGTCGACCTGCGCTCCGCGCTCGAGCACGCCGAGATGCTCCGCGAGCGGCTCGGCGCCCGCCCCGCCGCCTACGACCACCCGTTCAACATGGTCCGCAAGATGGCGTGCAGCTTCGGCTGGGACTGGGGCCCGGACCTGCAGACCGCCGGCATCTGGAAGCCCGTGCGCGTCGAGCGGTGGCGCACCGCACGCCTGGCCCAGGTCCGCCCGCTGGTCACCGTGGACAGCGACGGCGTCGGCCAGGTCACCGTCCACGCGCAGATCGAGCGCTCCGGCCTGGCCGGGTCCCAGGACGCGACGCTGACGCTCCGCGCGCGCGTCGCGGACGTCGAGGCGCAGGTCGAGCTGCCGCCCGGCCAGGACACCGGCGCCGTCCGCCTCGCCGTGCCGCATGCCCCCCTGTGGTGGCCCGTGGGCCACGGCGCCCAGCCGCTCCTCGAGCTGGCGGTCACCCTCGAGGAGGCCGCCGCGCCCGCCGCCAGCGCGCTCGACTCTTGGCGGCGCCGGATCGGATTCCGCACCGTCGAGCTCGACACCCAGCCGGACGAGCACGGCTCGTCCTTCACCCTGCGCGTCAACGGCCGCCCGATCTTCGTCAAGGGCGCCAACTGGATCCCCGACGACCACCTGCTCACCCGAATCACGCGCGCGCAGGTGGCCCGCCGCGTGGACCAAGCCCTCGGCGCGAACCTCAACCTGCTGCGGGTGTGGGGAGGCGGCGTCTACGAGTCCGAGGACTTCTACGACGTGTGCGACGAGCGCGGCGTGCTCGTCTGGCAGGACTTCCTGCTCGCCTGCGCGGCCTACCCGGAGGAGGACCCGCTCTGGGACGAGCTCGAGGCCGAGGCCCGGGAGAATGTCGCCCGCTTGACGCCGCACGCCTCGCTCGTGCTGTGGAACGGCGGGAACGAGAACCTCTGGGGCTTCGAGGACTGGGGGTGGAAGGAGCGGCTCAACGGCGCCACCTGGGGCCGGCGGTACGCCACCGAGCTCTTCCCCGCGATCGTCGCCGAGCTCGACCCGACCCGGCCGTATATGGACGGCAGCCCCTACTCCCCCGCATCCGCGCCGGAGGGTACGCACCCGAACGACCCCGACCACGGCACGCACCACGAGTGGGAGGTGTGGAACCGCGTGGACTACTCCGCCTACCGCCACGACGTGCCCCGGTTCTGCTCGGAGTTCGGGTTCCAGGGCCCTCCCGCGTGGGCGACCTTGGAGCGCGCCGTGCGCAACCCGGACGGCGCGCCGCTCAGCAAATCCGACCCGGTGTTCCTGCTGCACCAGAAGGCCGACGACGGCAACGGGAAGCTCGACCGCGGCCTGGCCCCGCACCTGGGCGTCCCCGCCGGCTTCGCCGACTGGCACTGGGCCACGCAGCTCAACCAGGCGCGCGCCGTGCAGCACGCCATCGACCACTACCGGGCATGGTGGCCGCGCACCACCGGCGCCATCGTGTGGCAGATCAACGACTGCTGGCCGGTGACCTCCTGGGCGGCCGTGGACGGCGACGAGCGCCCGAAGCCGCTCTGGTACGCGCTGCGGCACGCGTTCGCCGATCGGGTGCTGTCCGTGCACGAGCGTGACGGCCGCCTGGTCCTCGCCGTCGTCAACGACAGCCCCGAGCTGTGGCACGGCGCCGTCCGGCTTCGCCGCGAGCTGTTCGACGGCACGGTGCTCGCCGAGGCCGCCCAGCCGGTCAGCGTCGGGGCGCGCTCCGTGACGCTGCTCCCGCTGCCCGACGACGTCCGGACGCCAGGCGACCCGCGACGCGAGGTGCTCGTGGCCGAGTTGGAGGGCGCCCGCACCGCGCACCTGTGGGCCGAGGACGTGGTCCTCGACCTCGCCCCAGCCCCCCTCCGTGCCACGGCGGCGCCCGCCGACGGGGGGTACCGGGTCGACGTCACAGCGCACTCGCTCGCGCGCGACGTGACGTTGCTCGTCGACCGGCTCGACCCGGACGCGCGGGTGGACGACGCGCTGGTGACCCTCCCGGCCGGGGCCAGTGCCACATTCTGGGTGAAGACCTCCGCCCGACTGGACGAGGCCGCGCTGACCTCCGCGCCGGTGCTCCGCACCGCCAACGACCTGCGGGTGGCAGCCCGCGCGGACGACTCGGCCCTGGTGGGGGCGCCCGTCGAGTGACCCGATCCGCGCGCCGGGGCGGCTGCCCGCCGCGTCCGGCGCGCGGATCCGCACGGCCCGGTCCACACTCGGGGGACACGACGAGGTGGGGGGCATCGCATGCCAGAGGCACGAGTCGCGGTGGTCAGCGGAGCCGCGCGCGGGATCGGCGCCGCGATCGCCCGGCGCCTGGCCGCCGACGGACTAGGCATCGCGGTCCTCGACCTGCGGCAGGAGGACACCGCGGCCACCGTCGCGGCGATCTCCGAGGCGGGCGGCCGGGCGATCGGCATCGGCGCGGACGTCGCCGACGCCCCGGCGGTGAGGGCCGCCGTCGCCAGCACCGTCGAGGAGCTCGGCTCGCCGACAGTGCTGGTCAACAACGCGGGCATCCTGCGGGACAACCTGCTGTTCAAGATGGCCGACGACGACTGGGACGCCGTCGTCGCCGTGCACCTGCGGGGCGCTTTCCTGCTGGCCCGCGAGGTGCAGCGGCACCAGGTGGACGCCGGCTGGGGCCGCATCGTCAACTTGTCGAGCACCTCGGCCCTGGGCCATCGGGGGCAGGCGAACTACGCCGCCGCGAAGGCCGGGCTGCAGGGCCTCACCAAGACCCTGGCCATCGAGCTGGGACCGTTCGGCGTCACCGCGAACGCCATCGCGCCGGGCGTCATCGCCACGGACATGCTGCGCACGGCGGCCGAGCGCCAGGGCGTGACGTTCGAGCAGTACCTGGAGGACGCCGCGCAGCAGATCCCGGTGCGCCGCGTCGGGCGCCCCGAGGATGTCGCGGCCGTCGCGTCGTTCCTGTGCTCACCCGAGGCGTCGTTCGTCTCGGGCCAGGTGCTCTATGTGGCTGGCGGGCCGCAGGCCTGAGCCCACGCCGCGCGGCTCCGGGCTTCAGGCGAAGGCGGCGTGGCCCGTGATCGCCCGCCCCACGATCAGGCTGTTCATCTCGCGGGTGCCCTCGTAGGAGTAGATCGCCTCCGCGTCGGCGAAGTGCCGGGCGACGTCGTTCTGCAGCAGGATGCCGTTGCCGCCGAGGATCTCCCGCGACCAGGCGACCGTCTCCCGCATACGGCTGGTCGCGAAGGACTTGGCCAGCGCCGAGTGCTCGTCGAGCTGGCGCCCCTCGTCGAGCAGCCGCGAGACCTGCATGCACAGGGCGATGCTGGCGGTGATGTTGCCCAGGCAGCGGGACAGCAGATCCTGGACGAGCTGGTGGGCGCCGATCGGCCGGCCGAACTGCTCCCGCTCCCGGGCGTACGCCACCGCCGCCTCATACGCGCCGATCGAGTTGCCCACCGCCTGCCACGCCACCTCGGCCCGGGTGAGCCGCAGCACCGTCGCCACGTCCCGGAACGACTCGACGAGCGGCAGTCGCAGCTCGTCCGGCACCAGCACGTCGCGCAGCACGATGTCGGCGTTCTGCACCGACCGCAGGCTCTGCTTGCCCTCGATCTTGCTGGCGGCGAACCCGGGGGCGTCGGTGGGCACCAGGAAGCTCTTCGCCTGCCCGTCGCCGGCGTCGCGCGCGATGACGACCACGATGTCGGCGAAGGTCCCGTTGCCGATCCACCGCTTGGCGCCGTTGAGCACCCAGCCCTCGCCTCGGCGCTCGGCGGTGGTGCGCAGGCCCCGCGCGGAGTCGGAGCCGGACAACGGCTCGGTCAGCCCGAAGGCGCCGACGACCTCGCCGGTGGCCATCAGCGGAAGCCACTCCTTGCGCTGCGCCGGCGATCCCCCGCTCGCGACGGACCCCATCACCAACCCGCTCTGCACCCCCACGAAGGAGGACACCGACGCGTCGACGCGGGACATCTCCAACGACGCCCACCCGCGCCACCGGGCCGAGTTCTCGAACATGCGCGACTCGTCCCAGGCGGCGCCGAGCAGCCCCAAGCCGCCCAACGGCGCGATCAGGTGGTGGGGGAACTCACCGCGCTCCCAGAAGTCGTTGGCGATGGGCCGCACCTCGGCCTCGAAGAACTCCCGCACGGCCAGCGCCGCCTCGACCTCGCGCGGGCTGAGGCTGTCCTGGAACGCGTAGAAGTCACTACTGAGCCGGTCTGACGTCATCCTGGGCTCCGTCGCTCGCAAGGTGTCGTGGCTCCCACTATGCCCCTCCCCCACTGCGCCCCGCGCGCCAGCCCCGCTGGTCAGACTCGCGCGGCTCGATCAGGGCCCGGCCGGATGGCCCGGCACTAGGCTGGCCGGCGTGAAGAGCAGGGCGGACGCCGTGGGACTGGTGCTGGCTCGACCTGCCCGGATGCTGGGCCTCGAGCCCTTCTTCATGGAGCTCATCGCCGGCATGGAGGAGGTCCTCGCCTCCGATGGGCGCTCGCTGCTGCTGCACGTCGTGCCCGATCACGACGCTGAGATCGCGGCGTACCGGCGCTGGGGCAAGGGCCAGATGGTCGACGCTGTCGTCGTGGTGAACGTCGTCGCCGAGGACCCGCGCCTGCCCATCCTCACCGAGCTCGGCATTCCCGCGGTCGTCATCGGCGGGCCCACGCGCGACCTCCCGTTCTCGAACGTGTGGATCGACAACGCCCAGGCGATGCGGGACGCGGTGGCCCACCTCGTCTCACTCGGCCACCTCCACCTGGCCCGGGTCAGCGGGCCCAGCACGCTCGCCCACACCCAGGCCCGCACCGAGGCCTTCCTGTCCGAGTGCACCCGGCGCGGCGCCGAGGGCACTGTCGTCGAGGGCGACTACACCGAGCTGTCCGGGACGCGATCGACCCGCGCGCTCCTCGGCCGGCGCGGAGCCCCGTCCGCGATCGTCTACGACAACGATGTGATGGCCCTCGCCGGGCTGGGCGTCGCCCAGGAGATGGGCGTCCCCGTCCCCGAGCAGCTCTCGATCCTCGCGTGGGACGACTCCGCGCTGTGCCGCCTCGCCCACCCGCCGCTGTCGGCGATGAGCCTGGACGTGTACGCGATGGGCGCGCAGGCCGCCGACTGCGTGCTCAATCTGCTCGCCGGCGGGCCGGTCGCCTCGCACATGGCGCCCCTGCCTCGACTCGTGGCACGCGGCTCCACTGCCTCCTTCACGCCCTGACCTCGGAGTTCCCCGCGTGGAGACCCTGCACGGCGCCCCTCGTGGTGGTTGGGTAGGGGCATGAACCGGCAGGCCGAGCTCATCCCCGTCCCCGTCGACCCCGCACAGCTGCGGGCGGTCGCCCAGGGCGTCTCCCATGAACCGCACTCCGTGCTCGGCCCCCACGTGGGCAACGGCCGCACCACCATCCGGGTGCTGCGCCCCTTGGCCGACGCTGTGGAGATCGTGACCCCGCGGGGCACGTTCAAGGCGACACACGAGCTGGACGGCATCTGGTTCGCCGTGCTGCCCGGGGAGCAGGTGCCCGACTATCGGCTGGACGTCACGTACGCGGGCCACACCACTCGCGCCGACGACCCGTACCGGTTCCTGCCCACGGTCCACGAGCTCGACCGCCACCTCATCCGCGAGGGCCGGCACGAGGAGCTGTGGACGGTGCTCGGCGCCAACCCGCACACCTATCCCAGCGTGCTCGGGGAGGTGCGGGGCACGGCGTTCGCCGTCTGGGCGCCCAACGCCGTCGCCGTGCGCGTCATCGGGGACTTCAACCACTGGCAGGGCGCCCAGAACGCGATGCGGTCGCTCGGCGAGAGCGGCGTGTGGGAGCTCTTCATCCCCGGCGTCGAGGCAGGCGCCCGGTACAAGTTCGAGATCCTGGGCCAGGACGGCTCATGGCGCCAGAAGGCCGACCCGATGGCCAAGGGCACTGAGGTCCCGCCGGCCACCGCGTCAGTGGTGGTCGAGAGCCGCTACAGGTGGGCCGATGACGCGTGGCTCGCGGGCCGCGCCTCACGCGACCCGCACACCGGCCCGGTGAGCATCTACGAGGTGCACCTCGGCTCGTGGCGCGCCGGCCTGTCCTACCGGGAGCTCGCCACCCAGCTCACCGAGTACGTCGTCGACCTCGGCTTCACCCACGTGGAGCTCATGCCGGTCGCGGAGCACCCGTTCGGCGGCTCCTGGGGCTACCAGGTGTCCTCCTACTATGCCCCAACCTCGCGCTTCGGCCATCCCGACGACTTCCGGCACCTCATCGACACCCTGCACCGCGCGGGGATCGGCGTGATCCTCGACTGGGTGCCCGCGCATTTCCCCAAGGACGAGTGGGCGCTCGCCCGGTTCGACGGCACACCCCTGTACGAGCACCCGGACCCCCTGCTCGGCGAGCAGCCCGACTGGGGCACGTTCGTCTTCAACTACGGGCGCCGCGAGGTGCGCAACTTCCTGGTCGCGAACGCCACCTACTGGCTTGAGGAGTTCCACATCGACGCCCTGCGTGTCGACGCGGTGGCCTCGATGCTCTACCTCGACTACTCACGCCAGCCCGGCCAATGGCGGCCGAATGTGCACGGCGGCCGCGAGAACCTCGAGGCGATCGCCTTCATCCAGGAGGCCAATGCGACGGCTTACCGTCGCAGCCCCGGGGTGATGATGATCGCTGAGGAGTCGACGGCCTGGCCAGGCGTCACAGCCCCCACCGACCACGGCGGACTCGGCTTCGGGTTCAAGTGGAACATGGGCTGGATGAACGACACCCTGCGTTATCTCGCGGAGTCGCCGATCAACCGCCGCTATCACCACAATGGCGCCACCTTCTCGTTGGTGTATGCCTTCACCGAGCATTTCATCTTGCCGATCAGCCACGACGAGGTGGTGCACGGCAAGGGCTCCCTCATGGGCAAGATGCCCGGGGACGACTGGCAGAAGCTGGCGAACGTGCGGGCACTGCTCGCCTACCAGTGGTCGCATCCCGGCAAGCAGCTGCTCTTCATGGGCTCGGAGTTCGGCCAGGGCGCCGAGTGGTCGGAGTCGCGCAGCCTCGACTGGTGGCTGCTGGACAGCGCACCGCATGCCGGCATCCAGACGCTCGTCCGCGATCTGAACCGGCTGTACCGGGAGACGCCAGCCCTCTGGGAGTTGGACAGCTCACCGCAGGGCTTCGAGTGGATCGACTCGAATGACGCGGACCACAACGTCCTCGCGTATCTGCGCCGCGACTCCGCCGGCCGCCAGGTGGCAGTGGTGGTGAACTTCGCTGGCACGCCCCATGAGGGCTACCGGCTGGCCCTGCCCGCCGGAGGCCGCTGGGTCGAGGCCCTGAACACCGACTCGACGGCGTACTCCGGCTCAGGCGTCGGCAATCTCGGCGCTGTCGAGGCGCTCCCCGAGCCGCATTACGGCCGCCCGTTCTCTGCGACGGTACGCGTCCCGCCCTTGGGGGCCATCTACCTCATCCCGGAGTGACGGCGACGCTGAGAAGCTGACGGTCGAGGGGCCTGTGGAGTCGTTCTCCGCAGGCCCCTTTCTCGGGCTCGCACCGACTGGTCGGTCCGCACGGCGCGCTCGTGACACCGTCGCCAGGCCGACATCCCGCCCGCTCCGTCGCTGCGGAAAGCGCCCTGGAACGCAGAAAGAGCCACCCCAATGGGGTGGCTCTTTCTGAATGGTGTTCCGGCGGCGACCTACTCTCCCACACCCTGGCGAGTGCAGTACCATCGGCGCTGAAGGGCTTAGCTTCCGGGTTCGGAATG